>NZ_VFTI01000019.1:0-128697 GCF_006439515.1 Mesorhizobium sp. B3-2-1
TCGTCACGGTGGCGCGGGACCAACGCCCAATCAGCTCCTAAACTGATTCAACGCAATCGTGAGGTTGCCTGATGAGCACCACCGAGCTGCCGGCCAACCACGCTGAACTGATGGACGGCGTCTACCGCTGGCAGCGCCACATCTATGACCTGACCCGCAAATACTACCTGCTCGGCCGCGACCGGCTGATCGCGGGACTGGACCTGCCGCCGGGCGGTACCGTGTTGGAACTTGGCTGTGGCACCGGCCGCAACATCATCCTGGCCGCCCGCGGCTATCCCGATGCGCGCTTCTTCGGGCTCGATATTTCGGCCGAAATGCTGGAGACGGCCGGCAAGGCGATCGACCGCGAAGGCCTGTCGGATCGCGTAATACTGGCAAGGGGCGACGCCACCGATTTCGACCCGGGCGCGCTTTATGGCATCGAACGGTTCGACCGCATCTTCGTATCCTATTCGCTGTCGATGATCCCGGGCTGGGAGAAGACGGTCTCGGCAGCACTTGCCGCGCTCGCCCCCACGGGCTCGCTGCACATAGTCGATTTCGGGCAGCAGGAAGGTCTGCCGGGCTGGTTCCGCACCTTGCTACGCGGATGGCTGAATAAATTCCACGTCACGCCACGTGCATCCCTGCGTGGAGTCCTGGAATCGGAAGCTAAGCGAACCGGCGCAACCTTCCGGTTTCGCACGCTTTATCGGGGCTATGCATGGCTGGCGGTCATCAAGCTCGGCATCTGACATCGGAGACATGATCGGCGACCAACGTTTCAGGTCCCACGGACGATCCCGCGGATGGATCGACTGGTTAGCCAATCACGGTTTGCCGAATGGCCCAAGGGGTGGTACATTACCTCCACGCTGGAGGTCGAAAGTGATCGTCGGGTTTCGGGACGGATGGCTACGGGCCTTCTTCGTCGAAGACATTCACTCCCGCAACATTCCGTCCGGCCTTGAAAGCCGGTTATTTCGCAAGCTCCAGATGATCGATGACGCGATGACCGATCTGGATTTGCGTGTGCCACCCAGCAACCATTTCGAGAAGTTGCGCGGCAATCTCGATGGCTTCCATTCGATCCGCGTCAACAGCCAATGGCGGCTGATCTTCCGGTGGGACGGCGGACGCGGTGAAGCGTCGGGTATTTATCTCGACGACCATAGTTACAGATGAGGTGACACATGTTGATGACCACACGCAAGCCTGCAACAGTTGGCGAAATCCTCACGGAAGAATTCATGCAACCGCTTGGCCTGACACAGGCGGCTTTGGCCGAAGCGATGGGGGTCCAGCGCAAGCATGTGAACGAATTGTGCAACGACCGCCGCAACGTGACGGCTGCGACCGCGCTTATTCTGGCGCGGGTCTTCGGCAACAGCCCGGATTTCTGGCTGAACGTGCAGCGCCGTAGCGATCTCTGGTCGGTCATGAACTCGCCCGACGAGCGCGCGCGCGTCGATCGCGCCAAGCCTTTGGCGACTGCGGCATAGAAGAAACTTGCAGCAATCGACTGCCGCTTAATGCAGCGCCTTCACCAGCGCGCCCACCATTGCTTGCGGACGATAATTGAGCTCGGCCGGCGTTAGCCCCAGCCGCACCACCACCAATTGCTCGGATGGAATGATGGCAACCGTCTGTCCGTCATGGCCTTCCATCCAGTAAGTGTCCTTGGCCAGGCCGGCGGCAACGCCGGCGCCGGGATTTTCCTCGTCGCCCGGCGCCTCGATCCACAGCTGGCCCTTGCCGTAGACTTTCGAGGCGGATGCCGGCTCGCGCATCCAGTCGACGAAGCCGGAAGGCAGGACCTGGTTGCCGTTCCATACCCCGCCCTGCAGCAGGAACTGGCCGAAGCGAGCCCAGTCATGCGCCGTGGCGTAGAGATAGGACGAGCCGACGAACGTGCCCTGCTCGTCGGTCTCCAACACCGCGCTGTGCATGCCGAGCGGTTCGAACAATGCCGTGCGCGGCCATGTCAATGCCTTGGCCTTGTCGCCGATCGCGTCCTGCCAGAGGCGCGACAGCATCACCGCCGTGCCGCTGGAATAGGAAAACACCTTGCCGACCTCGCCGGTGAGCGGTTTGGAGTCGGCAAAGCCCGCCATGTCGGGTTCGAGATAGAGCATGCGCGTGACATCGGCGACGTCGCCATAGTCTTCGTTGAACTCCAGCCCGCTCGACATCGCCATCATGTCGGCAAGGCTGATCGCAGCGCGGCCGTCGACCTTCCAAGGCGCGAACAGGCCCTTGTTGTCGACCGCCAGCTTGCCGTCCTTGACCAGTGTGCCGACGATGGCGGCGTTGACCGTCTTGGTCATCGACCAGCCGAGCAGAGGCGTCTTGGCCGAAAAGCCGTCGCCATAGCGTTCCGCGACGACGCGGCCGTTCTTGACCACGACGATCGCGCGCATGCCGGTGCCGGCCATCGCGTCGTCCGCGACGACCTTCGAGACTTCGGGGTTCTGCGAGGCATCCACCCGTTCGCCCTCGGGCCACAGCGCATCCTGGCTTGTCGCGGCCGGTTCGGCATGGACGGCCGTGCGCCGCGCCTTGCCGACATCGCCGTCGGGAACCGAGGCACAGCCCAGCCCGTCGCGGGCCACCGCCTCGCTCTTGCCGAGGAAGCCGAGCAGGCCGGCGGAAACCGTACCGCGGTTCTTGTCGACCGAGACCCGCATCAGCCGCAGCAGCGGGTGGCCGGGCGCCTGCACATCGACAGCCAGCACCTCGTCGGCGTCGCGCCCGGCGATGAAGACGTTGGAACAGACGATCTTGGCCGAATAGCCCGAGCCGACGCGGATCAGTTCCGGCGGCGCGATATAAAGCCAGGCAAACAGCGCGGCGACCGCCAGCACGATCAGGCCAAGCAGCCATTTGACGATCCTGACGATGATCCGCATCCATTGCCTCCCAGGCACTCGCCCGACCTTTATGTCATCGAATTGCCGCCATTGCTTCCGCAAAATCGAGCTTCTTGTCGAGCGCCATAAACCAGATATCAACCATGATCGGCGATCACAGGGATGCATGTCGCCCAAAAGTGCGCAGCGGTTTTGCGACAACGACATGCACGAAAAACGAATAGACCGGGCGATGCGTGGGGCGATCGCCTGGAGGGGCCAGGTCAACTTCGGCCATCGGTGCACAGACCCATCAGCGACCGGCTGATTCCGGCTTGGAAGTTTCGATGCGCCGTCTTGCGGTCCTTTTCATGCTGACGCTGCTCGGCGCCTGCTCGACCGTGGACGATCTCTCGCCGCTGTCGCCGTCCGCGTCGAGCAGTCCGACGGTGGCCGTGCGCGCGCCGCGCTTTGCCGATTCCAAACCGCATGAGTGGGACAGCGGCGCACCGTGGAACTATGCCGTCCACGGCACCGACGTCTCCAAATACCAGACATCGGTCGACTGGCCGATGGCCAAGGCCAGCGGCATCTCCTTCGCCTTCATCAAGGCGACCGAAGGCGGCGACCGTTTCGATGAATATTTCAGCGAGCACTGGGCGCGCACCAAAGCCAACGGGATTCCACGCGCGGCCTATCACTTCTTCTATTTCTGCACGCCCGCCGCCGTGCAGGCGCGCTGGTTCATCCAGAATGTCCCCGTCGATCGCTCCGCATTGCCGCCGGTTCTCGACATGGAATGGAACCCGAACTCGCCGACCTGCCGCCTGCGCCCCGACGCGGCCACGGTGCGCGCTGAGATGACCGCCTTCCTCGAGATCGTCGAGCGCCATTACGGCAAGAAACCGATCATCTACACCTCGGTCGATTTCTTCGAGGACAACGACCTGTCGAGCTTCCGCGGCTACCCCTACTGGCTGCGCTCCGTCGCCGGCCACCCGCGCGAGAAATATGGCAGCCACCCCTTCACCTTCTGGCAGTACACCGGAACCGGCATCGTTCCCGGCATGACCGGCAAGTCCGACATCAACGTCTTCAACGGCTCGGAAGCCGCCTGGAATAAGTGGCTGCGGCAGAACACACGCTGATGCCGTGGCAACGGCAGCGAAGCCGCCTGGAATAGCGGCTCCGGCAGAAGACCCTTGACACCGTGGGAACGGCAGCGAAGCCGCCTCAAATAGGGCTGAAGCAGAAGACCCGTCGACACCGTGGCAACGGCAGCGAAGCCGGCTCAAATAAGGCTGAAGCAGAAGACCCGTTGACACCGGGCCTGCCGCCTGCTTTTCGACACTGCCAGCGGTAGAGTGCAACCGCTGGTAATTCAGGGCGTTGGGCTTCCAGCCAGGCACGACATTGCCCTCTTCGTTTCGAAAGGAAGCTGATGCGACTGCGTTCCCAAGCCCTCGCGGCGCTATTCTTGTGCGCCACGGCCTTGCCGGCGATGGCGCAGGAATGCGGCGGCGATTTCGAAACCTGGAAACAGGGCGTGGCGGCGGAAGCCAAGGCGGCCGGTGTCGGCGCCGTCGGCCTCGACGCGCTCGAGGACGCCAGGATCGACGATAGGGCTCTGGCGCGCGACCGCGCACAGGGCGTTTTCACACAAACCTTCATCCAATTTTCCAACCGCATGATCTCAGCCTACCGGCTGAAGCAAGGTGCGGCGAACATGAAGAAATACGCCGATATCTTCGCCCGCGCCAACCAGCAGTTCGGCGTCCAGGCGCCTGTCATCACCGCCTTCTGGGCGCTTGAAACGGATTTCGGCGCCGTGCAGGGCGATTTCCATACGCTGAGCGCACTGGTGACGCTGTCGCATGACTGCCGCCGTCCGCAGCTTTTCCGCCAGCAACTGGTGCCGCTGCTGGAACTGATCGATCGCGGCGTGCTGCCGGCAGATGTCACGGGTGCCTGGGCCGGCGAGATCGGCCAGACGCAGATCCTGCCGTCCGACTATCTCGCGCGCGGCGTCGATGGCGATGGCGACGGCAAGATCGATCTTAGAAACAGCGCGCCGGACGTGATCATGACCACGGGCAACAAGGTGCTGTCGCGCGGCTGGAAGCGCGACGAACCCTGGATCCAGGAAGTGCGCGTGCCCGACGAGATGCCGTGGGACCAGACCGGGCGCACCAACAAATTGCCGCTGACACAGTGGGCGCAGTGGGGCGTCACCAACCCCGACGGCTCGCCGCTGATCGATAAGGGCCTGAAGGCCGGCCTGGCGCTGCCCATGGGCCGCAAGGGTCCGGCCTTCCTCACCTACGAGAATTTCGACGTCTATCTCGAATGGAACCAGTCCTTCACCTACGCGCTGACCGCGGCCAATCTCGCCGCGCGGCTGGCGGGCGCGCCGCCGCTCGATCCGCGCGATCCCGAGCCGGGTCTCGACAACGAGCAGATGAAGGCGCTGCAGACCAAGCTCGAGGCCAGGGGCTACGACGTCGGCACGGTCGACGGCATTCTGGGCACCAACACCCGCGAAGCCATCCGCAAGGAACAGATGCGGCTAGGCCTGCCGGTGGATGGCTGGCCGACGCCGGAGTTGCTGACGAAGCTGTGAAGAGAGTGAGTAGCGAGTAGTGGAATAGAGGAAATTCCCTACTGACTACTCACTACTCACTTCTTTTTCCTAATCCGCCATCGTCTCCAGGCTCGCAAACCCCTGCGGCGCGTCGCCCTCGTCGAAGGGCGTCGTCACCTCGACGAAGGTGTCGGGATAAAAGCCGTTGAAGCGGGTCCTGAGTGACAGCGAATAGGCGCCGATATGGCCTATCTCGATCCAGTCGCCGGTATCGACGGTTTCCGGCAGCCAGAACGGCCGCGACAGGATGTCGACGGAATCGCAGGTTGCGCCGCACACCTTGAACGGCACGATCTTGTTCTCGGCGCCATTGCGCGTGCGGATCGCCGGATCGGGAATGAAGCGCGCCGGCAGCGTGATCTTGCCGGTCCATGAATCCGACAGCGACGCCCAGATACCGTCATTGATGTAGAGCCGCTTGCCCTTGCGCAGGAGCACGCGCACGATCAGCGACAGGCAGCGCGCCACGATCACCCTGCCCGGCTCCGCCACCAGCGGTATCTGGTCGAACTGGTATTCCTTCAGGTCGCCGGAAAGCCGCGACATGATCTGGCCGAGCGACGGCATCTGGATCAGCTTGCGGTTGGGATCATGGCCGTATTCGGCCGGAAAGCCGCCGCCGACATCGAGCCCGGCAATGTCGAAGGTCAGCCGGTTGCGCACCCAGTCGGCCGAGGCCAGTGCCCGCTCATAAGTGTCGGGATCCTCGATCTGGCTGCCGACATGGAAACAGAGGCCGACCTTGTAGCCGGTGCGGTTCAGCCGCTCCGCGAGTTCGACCGCATAGGCCGGCCCGGCGCCGAATTTCTTCGACAGTTCGTAGGCGGCATGCCCCTTGGTCTGCACACGCACGAAAACGCTGACCGCGCCCGGGTCGATATCGAGCGCCCGCACCACCCGGGTCAGCTTGGTGATCTCGTCTTCGTGGTCGAGCGAGATGACGCGAATGCCGTATTTTTCCAGCGCCAGCTTGATGTCGGACTGCGCCTTGACCGGGTGCATGTAGAGCATCTCGGCGTCGGGCGAGACGGCGCGCACGGCGGCGAACTCGCCTGGTGAAGCGACGTCGAAGGCGGTGACGCCGGCCTCGACCAGCGTCTTCAGCACGATCTGCTCGCCATTGGTCTTGACCGCATAGGCGGTCTTGCCGCGAAACATGCCCATGAACTGCAAGGCGTCGGCCTTGAGCACCTGTGGGCGGAAGCAGTAGACGGGGTCGTCCGGACGAAGCGCCAGTGCCGCCTCGCTTGCGTTCTCGAATCGCTGCATGGACGAATCCCCGGCTTCAGCTCGCACAATTAATCCAAGCTAGCGGCTAGCGCATGACCCCGAAAGTCAATTTCGACTTTCGGAAAGGATCATGCGCCAGGAACGAATCTTGCAGCGTCCTTTGCGCGTCTCGGTGCGGCATTAGCCTTTACCGGCAGTCCATCGGTCCGGTTTCGGGTGGCTCTTGCCAGCGAACCGGATATGGCTTCCGCCTGATGACTGGCATTCCGGTCGTCTGGGGGAGAATTAGCATGGCAGTGACCGGTTCATCCGCAGCACGTGGACCGATGGCGCTCAGGGACTGGGGGCAGTTGCTTCTGCTCGGCGCCATCTGGGGCGGCTCGTTCTTTTTCGCGCGCATCGCGGTGGCGGAACTTCACCCATTGGTGCTGGTTCTGTTTCGCGTCGCCATCGCCGCGATCGCGCTGCAGCTCTATCTCGGCTTGCGCGGCCCCTCCTTCCGCCTCGCCCTGCCGCATGCCGGCCTGTTCTTCCTGCTGGCCTTCACCAACAACGTCGTCCCCTTCTCGCTGATCTTCGCCGGCCAGACCCAGCTTGGCGCCGGCGTCGCCTCGGTGCTCAACGCGACGACGCCGTTCTGGACGCTGATCCTCGCCAACGCGCTGACATCGGACGAAAAGTTGTCCTGGAACAAGCTCGCCGGCATCGCGCTCGGTGTCGCCGGCACCGCTATCATGATCGGTCCCGGCCTGCTCGCCGGGCTCGGCGGCCCTGTCTGGGCCAAATTCGCGCTGATCGGCGCCTCGCTGTCCTATGGCATTGCGCTGATGGTCGCCCGCCGCTTCAAGGGCGTGCCCTCGCCGGTCGTCGCCACCGGACAATTGACGGCCTCGACCATCATCATGATCCCGATCGTGCTCTTCGCTCATGGCCCGGCCGGCCTGTTCTCGGCCTCGCCGCCGGTATGGGCGGCGGTGCTGGCGCTGGCGCTTCTGTCCACGGCCTTCGCCTACATCCTCTACTTCAACCTCGTCGCCTCGGCCGGCGCCACCAACGCCTCGCTGGTTACGCTGATCGTGCCGGCCAGTGCCATGCTGCTCGGCTTTCTTTTCCTGGGCGAGCGGCTGGAAGCGTTCGAGATCGGCGGCGTGGTGCTGATCGGACTCGGTCTTCTCACAATCGACGGACGAGTGTTCGGTCGCCGTTAGGCACGGCATGTGCAATCGCGAAAGTCGAAGCCGACTTTCGCAGGGGTAGCGCTGCCATGACACAGCATCGACACGCCACCGCCATAATTTATTCACAGGTCTGAAGCGGGTTTTTGCCGAAGAGTTTCAACGGCTAACGGCAAAACCGAGGTCGCGAATTTCACAATCACGTCGCAATGCAGCATATTTTCCGCTTGCCTGTGGCACAAATGAACCTAGACTCCAGGGCATAGCTCTTTAAGAGGAGGCTATGTCATGGGACTTACGAGGCCAATCAACGCATTGATGATTTGTGCTGCGTTTGCTTTCATCGGCGCCCTCATTATCGGCGTCCTTCCCTGAACCCGCCAAGACGGGGAAGACCGGCACCAAATAGTCTAACCAATTCGAAAGGCCGGGTTTTTACCCGGCCTTTTGCTTTTCCAGCCGACCCTTATGCAGCAGCGGAACCAGCCACCTCCGCCTCATGCGAGCGGATGCCGATCATGTGGCAGACGGCGAACACCAGATCGGCCCGGTTCATCGTGTAGAAGTGAAAATCGCCGACGCCGCGCTCGACGAGGTCCAGCACCTGTTCGGCCGCCACGGCTGAAGCCACCAGCGCATGCGTTTGCGGATCGTTCTGGAGTCCCTCGAAGCGCTCGGCCAGCCAAGCCGGCACCAGCGCGCCGCAACGCGCCGAGAAATTGGCGACCTGGGTGAAATTATGCACCGGCAAAATGCCGGGAACGATCGGGATATAGATGCCGGCGCGGCGCGCGCGCTCGACGTAACGTTCGTAGAGATCATTGTCGAAAAAGAACTGGGTGATCGCCCGCGTCGCGCCATTGTCGACCTTGCGCTTCAGCATGTCGATGTCGGTGGCGAAGTCAGGGCTTTCCGGATGCTTTTCCGGATAGGCCGAAACCGAGATGTCGAAATCGCCGGCGTCCTTCAGCGCCCCGACCAGCTCGGCGCCATTGGCATAGCCGTCCGGATGCGGCCGGTAAGCGGCGCCGACGCCTTCCGCCGGATCGCCGCGCAAGGCGACGAAGCGCTTCACGCCCATGTCGGTGAACTCCTGGATCACCGCGTCGACCTGATGGCGAGCGGCATCGACGCAGGTCATGTGGGCGGCTGGCGTCAGGCTGGTTTCCTTCAGAATGCGGCCGATGGTGCGCGCCGTGCGCTCACGCGTCGAACCGCCCGCGCCATAGGTCACCGAGACGAATTTCGGCCGCAGCGGCTCCAGACGCGTGACCGTATCCCACAGCCTTGCCTCCATCTCGTCGTTCTTCGGCGGGAAGAACTCGAACGAAACCCTGACCTTGTCGCCGATATCGGGACGGCGGGAAAAACGAAACTGGTTCATCAGGCGATTTCCCCTATCGAGCTCACTCTGGTCTGCTGGCTGGCATTGGCAGGATCGGCGATCAGCAGGCGCCGGTCGCGGCCAAGCCAAAGTTTTACGGTGAGCCTGGCCTCGTTGCCGCCGCGCGGTTCGAATTCCTGGGCATCCTCCAGATCGAGGCCGGCTTCGGAGAACCACTCCCCGATCTGCCGGTCGGAAAAGCCGAGGCGCATATGCGCATGCTCGTCGCGCAGGAACTCCAGCGCGTGCGGCGCGAAATCGACGATGACCAGACGGCCCGCCGGGCGCAACAGCCGCGCCGCCTCATGGATGGCGCGGGCCGGATCGTCGAGATAGTGCAGCACCTGGTGGATGGTGACGAGATCGAAAGCATCGCGTTCGACAGGCGGCGAAAAGATATCGCCCTGCCGCACCTGCGCATTCGAAACGCCGGCCTTGTCGAGATTGGCGCGCGCCACGGTCAGCATCTCGCGCGACATGTCGATGCCGATGCCGCGCCGGTAGAGTGGCGAGAAGATTTCGAGCAGCCGCCCGGTGCCGGTACCAAGGTCGAGCATGGACTGGAACGGCCGCTTGCCGACCAGCTTCAGCATCGCGGCCTCGACGGCGCGGTCGGGCACATGCAGCGAGCGGATGTGATCCCAACTCGCCGCGTTCTGCGAAAAATACGCGGTGGCGCGGTCCTGGCGCTTGCGCTTGACCGAGGTCAGCCGCTCCAGATCGCGCTCTACCCGCGGGTCGGCTCCGCGAATGCCGGAAACCAGCCCCATCACGAAGTCTCGTGCCGAATCGGCGTCCGACAGTCGGAAGAAGGCCCACGACCCTTCCTGGTAGCGACCGATCAGCCCGGCCTCGAGCAGCAGCTTCAGGTGTCGCGAGACACGCGGCTGCGACTGGCCGAGAATTTCGGTAAGGTCGGAAACGGTGAGGTCGCCGCGCGACAACAATGCCAATATGCGCAGGCGGCTGGATTCGGCCGCCGCCTTCAGCGTATCCACCATGGTGTCGAGCGAGACATGCATCAGCGTATTCTCTTTGAAAAAGATATAAACATATGTTTATGTCGATTTTGGCAGTCCTGCAAGCGCTATGTCGCTTCCGGACCAGAAAATGCCGCATGCGTGATTTCCCGGTCCAGGTCACCCCGAAACGTCTAGCGGTTCGAAGACAATGGCATGAACCAGCAAAGAGACAGGCAATGACCGGGCAACGTGAGATGTTCGAGGCACGCGAAGGCGAGCAGAGACTGGACCAGGACCCGGCAATGATGCCTCCTGACGGCGGCATCGTCTTCATCGGCCGCATCGCCTCGCCATGGACCACCCGGGAAAGCTGCCCGAAGAACATGCGCGCCGCGCGCGAGACGGGACAGCCGGCGGCGCTCACCATCGACGCGCCCTATCGCAGCGGCCTGCAAGGCCTGGAGCGCGCCGGCCACGTCGTCATCCTGTCCTGGCTGCATCACGCGCCACGGAATCTGATTGTGCAGAAACCCCGCCATGCGGCTGAAGCAAAAGGCGTGTTCGGGTTGCGCTCCCCTGCCCGGCCGAATCCAATCGGCCTGCATGTAGCCAAAGTCCTCGGATTGGACATTGCCACCGGGCGCATCGACCTCGACGCCATCGACGTGCTCGACGGCACGCCGGTCATCGACATCAAACCTTATTTCGCCTCGACCGACGCCATTGCCGAGGCGACCGTTGAGGGGCGCGAGGAGCGATGACCGCGCCGACCGGTCGCCGCCGCGCCATCGCCAAGGCGCTGACAACACTCCTGCCGCTGGCACCCTATGCCGACATGGAGAAGATCCGCGCCGACGCCGGCTCGGTGCATATGAAGACCTTGCCGCCGACGATCGCGGTGTGGCTGGCAACGATCGCCCATATCCGTCACATGCACACCGACTACGAAAAGCTGCTGGCCGAGGGCTATGACCGCGACTCGGCGCGCTTCTTCGTCATCGATCGGACCAACATCGTGCTCACGCGCTGGCGCGCCACCCGCCTGCTCGACGCCGATGACGAGGAGGAATGAAGCTATTGCCAGGCCGGATCTTCATCTCGAGGATGACTGAAGTCGGGCTACTGGCTCTATGCGCTCGGCCTGCCGCCGACAGCTTGTGACGCAATGGCAAGGAGCTGCCTATGAGCCAAATCGCACAGGATACACCGCCGCTGCCTGTGGTGAGCGACCGCCATGTCGACCCCAACGCCTATCCCGAAGGCATTGCCTTCCTCGACGGCCAGTACCTGCCGATGTCGCAAGCCAAGGTCTCGGTGCTGGATTGGGGTTTTCTGCATTCCGACGCCACCTACGATACGGTGCATGTCTGGAATGGCCGCTTCTTTCGCCTCGATCTCCATCTCGACCGTTTCTTCGGCGGGCTCGACAAGCTGCGTATGACGATCCCGTTCGATCGCGACGGCGTGGCCGAGATCCTGCACAATTGCGTAGCACTTTCGGGTCATCGCGCCGCCTATGTCGAAATGCTGTGCACGCGCGGCGCTTCACCAAGCTTCAGCCGCGACCCGCGCCAGGCGATCAACCGCTTCATGGCGTTTGCCGTGCCGTTCGGCTCGGTCGCCAATGCCGAGCAGTTGCAGCGCGGCCTGAGTGTCGCGATCAGCGACAAGGTGCGCATTCCGCCGGCCTCGATCGATCCGGCGATCAAGAACTACCACTGGCTCGACTTGGTGCGCGGCCTCTACGATGCCTATGATCGCGGTGCCGAGACGGCCCTCATTCTCGACTTCAACGGCAATGTAGCCGAGGGTCCTGGCTTCAACGTCTTCTGCGTCAAGGACAGCAGACTGTCGACGCCGGCTATCGGCGTGCTGCCAGGCATCACGCGCCGCACCGTCTTCGATCTCTGTGGCGAGGAAGGGCTCACCGCGAAGGCCGCCGATGTCAGCGTAGCGTCGCTCAAGGCAGCCGATGAAGTCTTCATCACCTCGACCGCCGGCGGCATCATGCCGGTGACGGAGATCGACGGTGCCGACGTCGCAGACGGCAAGGTCGGGCCGATCACCAGCCGGCTGATGGCGCTCTACTGGCAAAAGCACGACGACCCGGCCTGGTCGAGTTTGGTGCACTACCCCTGATCCACACGATTTCTTGTTCTACGGGGAAGCCCCAGGTTCAAAAAGATTTCCCGCCGCCTCTGGAAAATCACGGGACAGGCCGTATATGCCCGAAAGCGGAGAAGCCTCCGCTTCCATCCAGAAATTGCGCCCGCAGGGGCAAGGATTCCACATCATGACATCAAAGGTTTGGTTCATCACCGGATCGTCGAAGGGCTTTGGCCGCGTCTGGGCCGAGGCGGCATTGGCGCGCGGCGACCGCGTTGCCGCGACCGCCCGTGACGTCGGCACGCTTGCCGACCTCGTCGCAAAATATGGCGATAACGTCGCTGCGATTCAGCTCGACGTCACCGCCAAGAAAGCCGTCGATGCCGCAATCGCCGAAGCACACAAGCGCTTTGGCCGGCTCGACGTCGTCATCAACAATGCCGGTTACGGCCATTTCGGCGCCATCGAGGAAGTCAGCGAGCAGGAAGCCCGCGATCAGATCGAGACCAATGTCTTCGGCGCTCTCTGGGTCACCCAGGCCGCCCTGCCGATCATGCGCGCGCAGCGGTCGGGCCACATCATCCAGATCTCGTCGATCGGCGGCGTCAACGCCTTTGCCTCGCTCGGCCTCTATCATGCCTCGAAATGGGCGCTGGAAGCCTTCAGCCAGTCACTCAGCATCGAGGTCGCGGAATTCGGCATTCATGTCACGCTGGTCGAGCCGGGCGGCTTCTCCACCGACTGGTCGGGAGCATCGGCCAAGGTCTCCAAGCCGATCGAGGCCTATGCGCCTGTCCGCGCCAGGATGGCCGAGCGCCGCGCCAACTCGGTCGCCGGCGATCCCGAGGCGACCGGTCCGGCCATGCTGGCCATCGTCGATGCGGCCGAGCCGCCGCTGCGGGTATTCTTCGGCGATGGCGGCCTGCCGATGATACGCCAGGAATACGCCAACCGCCTCGCCACTTGGGACAAATGGGACCACGTTTCCGTCATGGCGCAAGGCGCCAACAAGAACCGCAAGGGCTAAAGCCCGGCGACTTCTGCTACGCCGCCTCACAGGCGGCGTAGCTCCCACCTCGGCCACGACGCGAGCGCGCGGCTATGCCTGATAAATCCATTGTTCCGGCACCCGCACCGAAATCTGCTCGCCGGCCCTGACGATGCCGGGCTTTTCAACCCAGGCGACCACGCCGCGCAACCTTTTCGCCGCCTTCGGAAACAACAGCGCGCCGGCTTCAACGTCGGCCATTCCAGCATTTTCGGCGATCGATCGCCCGGCGATGCGGCATGGCCCGTTCTGGGCGTCGACCTTGAGGGTCACGCCACCCTTGAAGAACAGCAAAGTGCCGGCCGGCAGCATCGACAGATGCGGCACGCCTTCGATCACCAGATTGGCACCGATCCACTCAGGCTTGATTTCGGCCAGCCCCATCCGTTCGGCGACGATGGCCAATTCGTCCGCTGCCACGATCGATATCTGTCGTTCGTTGCGCATCTCGGTGCCGCGCGGATACCAGGGTTCACGCCCGCCGGAACGCCGCGTCGGTCCGGCATGGAAGTCGCCTGAAATGCCGTCGAAGTCGAGCCGCAATTCGTCCACCGGACGCGTCTGGAAATCGTCCGCTGGCGCGACATACAGCGCCGCCGCGCGGGCGGTAAGCTTCTTCGACGGAATGATTTCGGTCGGCTTTTCAGCCTCGGGAAAGAGATCCAGCATGGCTTCATTCCTTGGATGACGTGCCCTGGTTTTGCCCTTCGGCCGGCAAGGCCGCAAGAGCGGTTCGGGCCAAAATGCGCAACTCTTCGACCGACGCGCCGTCCCGCGCCTGGATCGACATGCCGTTCATGACGCCTGCAATATATTTAGCGAAGCCTTCGACGGAGAGGTTTTCCGGCAAGTCGCCTTCTGCCTTGCCTCTGGCCAGCCGCGCCGCGATCGCCGCCTCGCTCGCCTTGCGATAGGCTTTGAGCTCATCGGCAATGGCTTGCGCCTGCGGCGAGGCCGCCAGCGCGCCGCTGACGAAAAGACAGCCACCCGGCTTGCCGGGCCTGGAATAGGCCGCCGCCGCGCCCAGCAGCAAGCGCCGGATCGCCTCCCCCGTCGACACCGGCGCGCTCAGCGCTTCCAGCGCGAAGCCTATCTCGGTCTCGTGGTAGCGCGTCAACGCCCCGCGAAACAAAGTCTCTTTGTCGGTGAAGGCGTTGTAGATCTGTGGCGGCGTCAGCCCCATCGCTTCGCGCAGCATGGCCAGCGACGTCGCTTCATAGCCGTGCTCCCAGAAGAGATGCATCGCGGCATCGAGCGCCCGGTCCGGGTCGAATGCGCGCGGCCGGCCGCCGCGTGGTTTGTCCAAGTTTTCCATAGTGATCGATACGAAACCTATTGACTCACCTTTCCCTCATAACATATCAATCGATATGTAACCAGGCAAACCGGAAGATGACCTCCCGGCGAGGGCCGTGCAACCCAAGGAGAAAAGCAATGCCGATCACCGTGACCGCGCCGGAGGGCGTACTGACCCCAGCGGGAGAGCGCGAAATCCTGCCGCGCCTGAGCGCTGCCCTCATCGAAACCTCCGGCGCCACCGGCAATTCGTTCTTCACCGCGATCGTCGGCGGCACCGTCCATATCCTGCCGCCGCGCGACATTTACGCGGGTGGCGCCAACCGGCCGGTCGTTATGGTCGAGTTGAAGCTGCCCAATATCGCCCTTGGCTCGACCGAAGCCCGCAAGGATTTCATCACCGCCGCCGCCGGCATCGTCGCCGATCTCTGTATCCCAGAGCACAAGCCGGAAAACACCTGGATCAACATCGTCAATGCGCCCGACGGCGGCTGGGGCATCGGTGACAGGCAATATACCGGCGACGCGCTCATCGCGGCCGCCACCGCCGCCGCGCAGTGACGAACAGGATGATGCGGCTCTCCCCGTCGCTGTTCTTCACCACCAACTGCGAGGCCGCACTCGCCTTCTACGAACAATGCGGTCTTGGCCGGGCAACGGTCCTGCTGCGCTGGGGCGACAACAATATGCCGGTGCGCACAGAAGCCATGCGCGGAAAAGTCCTGCATGCCCGCTTCGAAGGTCCGGGTGTGCTGTTCCACGCCTCGGACAATGACGACGCGGAGCCGATGAAGGGGTCCGCCATGATGCTGGAATTCGACGGGCCCGCAGCAGCGCCAGAGGTTTTCGCCCGCGAGGAACTTTTCGCATGCATGGCCGCAGGCGGCCGGATCACCGTGCCGTTTGCCCGGCAATATTGGGGGACCAGCTTCGGCATGCTGGTCGACGCCTTCGGCGTGCAGTGGATGTTCAGTTGCTCCAATGAATAGAGGCCAGTCGCTGACCGCTCGATCACAACCTTCTTACCGAAAAACGGCGCCGCGCCGCATTGCCGCCGCGCTGCGTCGGCTTCATGGTGAAGACCAGACCGTCGACGGAGGTTCTCATGCGTCCCGGAGCGGCGATCGCAGCGCTTTGGTTGATCTGGGTGGTCACATGGATGGCGGCGGCCCTATGGGCCGATCCAGTGCAAAAACGCGCCACCATCGGGGCCGAGGCCCGCTATCGCGTCTTCTGGCTGGCCGGCACCGTCCTGCTGTTCGTGCCAGCGCACGGCTATGAAGGCAGGCTGAGATTGTGGACGCCGACCCTTGCGGAAGCTTGGGCCTGCGTTGCCCTGATCGCGCTCGGCATCGGCTTCGCGTGGTGGGCGCGCATCCATCTCGGGCGGTTGTGGTCCGCCACGGTCACCGCCAAGGCGGATCATCGCGTGGTCGACACCGGACCCTATCGCCTGGTCCGGCATCCGATCTACACCGGGCTGCTGCTGTCCGTGCTCGCCACCATGGTGGCGAAGGGCACGGTCTGGGGCATTGTCGGTACGGCCCTGCTCATCATCGGCGTCGTCGTGAAGGCGAGGCTGGAGGAGCGTTTCCTGCGCGGCGAACTCGGCCCCGCCTATGACGACTACGCCAAGCGGGTGCCGATGCTGGTTCCCTTCACGCCTGCCTGAAGCGGCGCGACGCTCGATCAGAGCATTTTCAGCAGCGCGCCGCCGATCGAATACCCCGCACCGAAGGCGCAGATCAGGCCGAAATCGGCTGGCTTCATGTCGGCATGGTTCTCCGACAGAGCGATGATGGCACCGGCGCCCGCCGTATTGCCGAGCCGCTCCAGCACCATGGGCGCGCGGTCGTGGCCGACATCGTGGCCGAATGCCAGCTTCAGGATCATCGCATTCATGCGCGCGTTGGCCTGGTGCAGCCAGAAGCGCCGGACCGCCTGTGGCGTCAGCCCATGCTCGGCCAGGAACTCGACGATGAATTTATGCCCGGCGACGGTGACTTCCTTGAACACCTTGTTGCCGACCTGCTTGATGAGGTTGCCTTCCAGGTTGATCATGTAGGGATCGTCCTGCGCGGTCCGCGTGTGGTAGCCGAGATTGGTGCGGATGTTGTTCGACATCTGCGTCCAGATGCGCGTGTCCAGCACCTCGAAGCGGCCCGGCCGCTTCTCACCCTGGGCGAGCCCCTCCACGACCATCGACACCGAAGCGTCGCCGAAGATGAAATGCGTCTGCCGATCGCGGAAATTGAGATGGCCGGTGATGATTTCGGGCGTGGTCACCAGGATGCGCTTGTGCGCGCCCGAGCGCACCAGATTGACCGCCATGTGCAGCGCAGCCGCCGCGGACGAACAGCCAAGTCCCATATCGAAGCCGGCACCCCTGGTGCCCAGCGCCCCCTGCATTTCGATTGCGATCGCCGGATACGGCCTCTGCTGATGCGAGGACGAGCAGATCACCAGATCGATGTCCGATGCCTCGATACCGGCGTGCTCGATCGCCTTCCTGGCCGAAGCGATACCGAATTCCGCCTGCAGCGAGAGCGCGTCGTCCGGGCGCGCCGGAATGCGCGGCGCCATGCGGGTCGGATCGAGAATGCCTTCCCGCTCGATCACATGGCGAGCGCGCACGCCCGAGGCATGGACGATGAAGTCGGAATCCGATTTCTGCAGCAGCGCCTCGCCGGCAGCTTGGCGCCGCGCGTTCTCCGTGTCGACCCAGGCATTGAAGCTGGCGACCAGTTCCTCATTCGTGATGACAGGCTTGGGAATTTCAGCGCCGATGCCGCTGATGATGACGCGATGCATGTTTCCAGTCCGTCCCGTCCGCGGGCATTGCGGCATCATGTGGGCGCCGAAACGCTTCGGCGCAACACTTTTCTCACTCGGCCGGTTTACACCGGCTTAAACCAAGGTTTACGCCAGCCTACCCCGCCCGCTTGGCGACAATGAAAATGCGGGGGAAACGCAGCAGCACCTTGCCATCAGCGGTCTTCGGATAGGCCTTGGCGATCTTGGCCGTGTAGCTGTCGAGGAACAGCTTGCGCTCGTCGGCTTCCAGCGGATCGAGAAACGGCTTCAGTCCGGTCGACTTCACCCATTCGACGATCGCCTCGGCGTCGGCCAGCGGATGATTGTAGATGGTGTGCCAGATGTCGAGCCGAGCGGAGAGCGGCGACAGAAGGTCGTAGTAGAACGATACCGGCGGCAGCGGCGCACGGGCCGCGCCCTTTATCTTCGCCGCGAAAGGCATTTGCACCGCGGTCTCCCGCATCAGGCGATGCGAATCCTCGCCCATATTGTCGGGCATCTGGATCGCCAGCGCGCCACCAGGCGCCAGAAAACCCATCAGCCGCTGGAACACCGCTGGATGCGTGGGCAGCCACTGGAACACGGCATTGGCGAAGATGACGTTGACGGGCTCGGCCGGCTGCCATGTCGACGCATCGGCGAGGTCGAAGCTGACATCGGGCAGGCGTGCCCTCGCCTTTTCGATCATGTCAGGCGACGTGTCGAAGCCGCTCACTTGCGCATCCGGCCAACGCTCGACCAGAAGTTCGGTCGAATTGCCCGGCCCGCAGCCGATGTCGACGACGCGGCGCGGAAAATCCACCGGCACCTGGGCCGCGAGGTCACGCGCCGGCCGTGTGCGTTCGTCCTCGAATTTCAGATATTGGGCGGCGGACCAATCAGCCATTTGAGCTCTCCTCGTATCCCTGAGAAATTCGCCGCCCAATGAAGGCCTTACCGCGTCAGCCGCTTGTGCGTCATACGGTGCGGAGCCGCCGCTTCCGCGCCCATGCGGCGCAGCTTGTCCTTCTCGTATTCCTCGAAATTGCCTTCGAACCATTCGACATGCGCGTCGCCCTCGAAGGCAAGCATGTGGGTGGCCATGCGGTCGAGGAACATGCGATCGTGGCTGATGATGACCGCGCAGCCGGCATAGGCTTCCAGCGCGTCTTCCAGCGCGCTCAGCGTTTCCGTATCAAGGTCGTTGGTCGGTTCGTCGAGCAGCAGCACATTGCCGCCGGTCTTCAGCATCTTGGCCAGGTGCACGCGATTGCGCTGGCCGCCCGAGAGATTACCGACCTTCTGCTGTTGGTCGCCGCCACGGAAGTTGAAGGAGGAGCAGTAGGCGCGGCTGTTGACCTCGTGCTTGCCGAGCTTGATGATCTCGGCGCCGCCGGAGATCTCTTCCCACACCGTCTTGTTGGCATCGAGTGCGTCGCGGCTCTGGTCGACATAGCCGAGCCTGACCGTCTCGCCGATGCGGACGGTGCCCGCGTCCGGCTTCTCCTGGCCGGTGAACGTCTTGAACAGCGTCGTCTTGCCGGCGCCGTTCGGGCCGATGACGCCGACAATGCCGCCCGGCGGCAACCTGAACGACAGATCCTCGATCAGGAGCTCGTCGCCAAAGCCCTTATTGAGGCCTTCGACCTCGATGACGACATTGCCGAGACGCTCGCTCGACGGAATGACTATCTGCGTGTCGGTCGGCTTGCGGTTCTGTGACTGCTCGACCAGTTCCTCATAGGCCTTGATGCGCGCCTTGGACTTGGTCTGGCGGGCCTTCGGCGAGGACTGGATCCACTCGCGCTCGCGCCAGATCGACTTCTGGCGGGCGTCGTCCTCGCGGCCTTCCTGGATCAGGCGCTTGGCCTTGGCGTCGAGATATCTGGTGTAGTTGCCCTCGTACGGGATGCCGCGGCCACGATCGAGTTCAAGAATCCAGCCGGTGACGTTGTCGAGGAAGTAGCGGTCGTGGGTGATGATCAGCACCGAGCCCGGATAGTCGCGCAGGTGCTTTTCCAGCCACGCCGTGGTCTCGGCGTCGAGATGGTTGGTCGGTTCGTCGAGCAGAAGCAGATCGGGCTGTTGCAGAAGCAGCCGGCACAGCGCCACGCGGCGACGCTCGCCGCCGGACAGGTTGGTCACCTCGGAATCCGGCGGCGGGCACTGCAGCGCGTCCATCGCCATCTCGACCTGCTGCTCGAGATCCCACAAATTGAGCCGGTCCATCTCATCCTGGAGCTTGGCGGACTCGTCAGCCGTCTCGTCGGAATAATTCATCATCAGCTCGTTGTAGCGCTCGATGATGGCGGTCTTCCTGGCAACGCCGTCCATGACGTTTTCCATCACGGTCTTGCTGTTGTCGAGCTGCGGTTCCTGCGCGAGGTAGCCCACGGTCGCGCCCTCAGCCAGCCAGGCCTCGCCCTGGAACTCTTTGTCAAGCCCGGCCATGATGCGCAGGATCGTGGACTTGCCCGAGCCGTTGGGGCCGAGGATACCGATCTTGGCGTCCGGATAGAAGGACAGATGAACGTTATCGAGCACCTTCTTGGTGCCGTAGGCCTTCGACAGGCCGGACATGTGATAGATGAACTGGCGTGCCACGCGCGCTTTCCCTGAAAAACTGACTGGATTTGCCGAATTGAATGGAGGTTGGCCGCTATGTAGGCGATGCGGCGCCGAACGGCAATCGCTTTTGCCACGTCGAGCCAACCACACGGACATGTGTGCACCGACAGCCAAGTTTTCAACCGGTCGATGGCGCACGGAAATCTCCGGTTAACCCTTGCGGGTCAAAAAAGGATCGGGTTTGGAATCGCCGGCTTGCCGCGATTTCGAGAGAGAGATCGGATCGACGGCATTGCTGAACAGTTTCCTGCTCCTTGCCGAAGCGGTCGTCTACTTCAGCGTCATGGTGACGCTTTTCCGGTTCCGTAAGCGCATCGGCCTTGGCGTCTTCGTCTGCGCCCTCGGCGTCATGCATTTCCTGGAAACCTATCTCGCCAGCGTCTTTTACGTCGCCCTGCCGTTCGGCCTGGTCTCGCCAGGCTCAGCGGTCATGTTTTCGGGAAAGCTGGTCATGCTGCTTCTGCTTTACATCAAGGAAGACGCCGCCACCGTGCGCCAACCGATCTACGGCCTGCTGCTCGGCAATGTGCTGATGATCGGGCTAGTGCTGCTGCTTCGCCTGCACGCCGTCGCACCACTTCCCGATGGCCGGCTCCCCGACATCGGCTTCATCGACGAGATGGGCTGGCTGATGGTGTGGGGCACGACGCTGCTGGTCATCGACGCCATCCTGATCATCCTGCTCTACGAAAAACTTGGGCGCACTTTGCGCAAGGCGCAGTTCGCGCGCATTCTGCTTTCGGTCGCCTGCGTGCTTACCTTCGATCAGGCCGGCTTCTTCACCGCGCTGCATTTCGTTGCCGGCGCGCCGATCGCCGTCTTCTTCGGCGGCTGGTTCGCCAAGATGGCGGCGGCGCTGACTTTCAGCGCCATGCTGGTCGCCTATCTCAAATGGTTCGAGGTCCGGGACGTCCAGATGCCGCGCGGGCTGACCGACATTTTCGAGACGCTGACCTATCGCGAACGCTATGAGGCGTTGGTCGAGCATGTCGGCCGCGATGGCCTCACCGGCCTGCTGCATAGGGGACGCTTCGATGCCGACGGTGAAGCCGCCGTCCAGTCCAGCCTGCGCACGGCGAGGCCGCTCAGCCTGCTCATTGTCGATGTCGACCACTTCAAGTCGATCAACGACCGTTTCGGCCATGCTGAGGGCGACAAGGTGCTGAAGGCGGTCGCGACCGTACTTTGCGAGGCGGCAGGCGCCGAGGACCAGGTGTTCCGGATCGGCGGCGAGGAATTCGCCATCCTGAGTTCGCGTCCGCATTCCCTCGCCAGGCTGTTTGGCGAAAGCGTCCGCACCGCGCTCAAGGCATCGGCCGCCACCAGCCGCTTCGAACTGACCGTTAGCGCCGGTGTTTCCACCGTCAGCGAAACGACGCAGTGCCTGGCCGACCTGTTCGCGCTTGCCGACCAGCGCCTCTACAAGGCGAAATCGACCGGTCGCGACCGCGTCGTCGGTGAACCTGGTGGGCATGGGGCCGACGCCGCCATTGCCTGGACCAGGTCCGCTCAGGTCTAGCTCCCTCCGCGACGGCTTCCCGGAATTGGCGATCCCGCACTTACTGGAAGCCGATCGGATCAACCGTGCCGGTCGGGCAACCGGCCTTGTTGGTCGGCACCGAGGCCAGCAGCAGGTCCTTGAGCGAGCTGTTGGGGCCGATCGGACCGGCAAGGCCGAGCGTCAGTTCGCCGATCAGCCGCCGGCCACTCGACGGATCGATAAGGCAGGACACACGCACCCGGTCCCCCGCCCCTGCGCCGAAGGCCTGGTCGAAGGCACCGCGGATCTGGTCCGCCGTCAGCTTGCCACCGATGTTCTTGGCGAAGAGGTCGCGCACGGGCGAGCTGTTGACCTCACGCATCAGATGGAGGGCGTCGGAAAAATACTCCTGCTGGCTTTTGCCGTAGCAGGTGCCGTGCTTGATCCATTCATGTCGTTCCAGCTTCGAGGCGGTGCCCGGCATCACCTTGTCGAGCTCGGTGCGGGTGTCCGCATCGAGGTTGACCGGTGGCAGGTCCTGCCAGTGGGCCGGACTGTCATTGGCCTTGTCGCTGGCCGAAGCCTGGCAATAGAAATTGCCGTTCGGCTGCGGCCACAGGCCGTGCAGTGTGAAATTGGTGGCATCAAACTCGCTGGGATTTTGCGCCTTGCATTCGGTCTTGTTCGACTTGGTCTCGCAGAAGGCCGGCTGCCAGCTCAACGCGAAGACATATTCGGGCTTTCCCGCGGGCGCGGGCTTGCCTTGCCCGCTCGGTGCAGCCGGCACGGTCGCGGCACTGCTGCCCGAAAGATGACCGCAGCTCACCTTCACCCAGCGGCGCTCGGGATCGGCGCCCGGCACCAGAATGAGGTAGTGGGTCGGAGCGTCCTTGTTGCCGGCCAGCAATTGGTAGGTCTTGCCCGCATCGGTCGAGACACTGCCGGGGTTCTTGCCGTTCTTAATCGCCTGCGTCGCCGGACAGGCAGCGTCGGCCACGAAGGTGCCGCTCATCTTGACGTCGGCATGCGCCGCGCCTGCCAGCGATCCCGCCAGCAAGGCCAATCCGAAAACAACAGCAATGCGCATGGAGAATCCCCTGCTGGAAAGTGGGCGACAGACTGAAGCTGTCTCCATGTCAGAATTGCGATATTTTGCAGGCCCCTGGCAAGAAAGATCGTCGCGGAAAAGCCGGCAGGCCGGATTGACGCAAATCTGGCACCGGCGCACAGGTTGGACATCACGAGGGCGGAGCCAGGGGGAGACCAGCGGCATGCCATTCAGCCAGCAGCGCGTGGTCCGCTCGCCGACCGGCGCCGACCTCAATCTGTTCGTCCGGCAGGCCGACGGCTCTCCACGCGCAGTGGTCCAGATCAATCATGGCCTGGCCGAACATGCCGCGCGCTACGATCGCTTCGCCGGTTTCCTGGCCGACCGGGGCTTCCATGTCTATATCCACGACCACCGTGGCCATGGCGCGACCAAGGCGCCCGACGCGCCGCTCGGCAGATTCGCCGACAAGGACGGCCCCGCCAAGGTGGTCGCCGATGTCGACGCCGTCCACGATCTCATCGCCCGGGAGCAGCCTGACCTGCCGGTGATCCTTTTCGGCCACTCGATGGGCGCGTCCGTGGCGCTGAACTACCTGTTACGCCACTCAGGGCGCGTTCATGCGGCGGCGATCTGGAACGGCAATTTCTCGCAAGCCCTGCTCGGCCAGGTGGCGCTCGGTATTCTCGCCTGGGAACGGATGCGGCTGGGCTCCGATGTCCCGTCGCGCCTGCTGCCGAAACTCACCTTCCAGGCCTGGGGCAAGGCGGTGCCCAACCATCGCACGCTGTTCGACTGGCTGTCGCGCGACGAGGCGGAGGTGGCGAAATATATCGCCGATCCGCTCTGCGGCTGGGATGCCTCCATTTCAATGTGGCGCGATGTGATCGCCATGGCGCTGAACGGCGGCAAGGATGCAGGCTTTGCCACTATGCGCCGCGACATCCCTGTCGCCATCGTCGGCGGCGAAAAGGACCCGGCCTCGGACTACGGCAAAGGCATCACCCATCTCGCCAATCGCATGCGCAAGATGGGCTTTTCGAAACTGGTTTCAAAGGTTTACGCCGACACCCGCCACGAAAGCCTGAACGAGGTGAACCGCGACATCATCATGGCGAATTTCGCCACCTGGGCGGACACTGTCTTGAAAGCGTGACGGGTTGGCCCATTGCAAGGACCGTGACAGCCGCTGCCGGGCTTGATAGAGGCTCTGCTTTCGCAGCAATCAGGATGATTGCGGCAAACACGGTGATTTATGGCCGAACCCCCGCTGAAAGGCATCCGCGTCGTCGAACTCGCCCGCATTCTTGCCGGGCCCTGGGCCGGGCAGTTGCTTGCCGATCTCGGCGCCGATGTCATCAAGGTCGAGAGCCCCGATGGCGGCGACGACACCCGCAAATGGGGTCCGCCCTTCGTCATGAGCCATGACGGCGAGAACCTGTCGGCCGCCTATTACCATTCCTGCAATCGCGGCAAGCGCTCCATCGCCATCGATTTCTCGACGCCGGAAGGCGCCGAGACCGTGCGCCGGCTGGTCGCGACGGCGGATGTGCTGATCGAGAACTTCAAGCTCGGCGGCCTGAAGAAATACGGGCTCGACCATGACAGCCTTCGCAAGATCAACCCTCGCCTGGTCTACTGCTCCATCACCGGCTTCGGTCAGGACGGGCCCTATGCGCCACGCGCGGGCTACGACTTCATCATCCAGGCCATGGCCGGCATGATGTCGATCACCGGCGAAGCCGGCCGCGAGCCGCAGAAGGCCGGCGTCGCCATCTCGGATATCTTCACCGGCCTTTATTCGGTCATCGCCATCCAGGCCGCCTTGCGTCATGCCGAACAGACCGGCGAAGGCCAGCGCATCGACATGGCGCTGTTCGACACGCAAATCTCAGCGCTCGGCAACCAGAACCTCAACTATCTCGTTTCCGGCAAGTCGCCGGTGCAGATGGGCAATGCGCATATGAACATTGCCCCCTACGAAGTGCTCCCGGTCAGGGACGGCCACATCATCCTGGCTGTCGGCAACGACGGCCAGTTCGCCAAGTTCTGCGCTGCGGTCGGGCTGGACGATTTGCCGGCCAATCCCGATTTCACCACCAATCCGGCCCGCGTCGCCAACCGCGTGGAACTTCGCGCACGCATTATCGAGGCGCTGAAGATTTTTGATCGCGATCCGCTGCTGGCGAAGCTCGAAGCCGCCAGCGTGCCGGCAAGCCCGATCAACACGATCGGCCAGATGTTCGCCGATCCGCAGACCATTGCCCGCGGCATGCGGCTCGATCTCGACGACGGCCATGGCAATCGCCTGCCGTCGGTGCGCGCGCCGATGGTGATGTCCGAAACGCCGCTCGTCTACGAGCGCCCCTCGCCGCGCCTTGGCGAGCACACTGACGAAATCCTTGCCGAACTGGAGAAGTCTGGGAAATGAAGACCGGTGGACAACTGATCGTCGACGCCCTCGAAGCCAACGGCACCGACCGCATCTTCTGCGTGCCGGGCGAATCCTACCTTGCGGTGCTTGATGCGCTGCATGATTCCTCGATCCGCACCATCGTCTGCCGCCAGGAAGGTGGCGCCGCCATGATGGCTGATTGTCAGGGCCGGCTGACCGGCAGGCCCGGCATCTGTTTCGTCACCCGCGGCCCCGGCGCCACCAACGCTTCGGCAGGCATCCACATCGCCATGCAGGATTCGGTTCCGCTCATCCTGTTCATCGGCCAGGTCGCCAGCCACGCCAAGGAGCGCGAAGCGTTCCAGGAAGTGGACTATGTCAGGTTCTTCGGCGACATCGCCAAATGGGTGGTCGAGATCGACGACGCCTCGCGCATCCCCGAATTCGTTACCCGCGCCTTCGCGACAGCGACGTCGGGCCGCCCCGGCCCGGTCGTCGTCTCGCTGCCGGAGGATATGCTGACCAGTATCGTCGAAGCGCCGCAAGCACTTCAGCACACGCCGGTCGAGACCTATCCCGGCGAGGCCGAACTCGACGCACTGGAGACGCTGCTTGCCGGCGCGAAGCGTCCCATCGTCATCCTTGGCGGCACGCGCTGGAACGCTGACGCCGTGGCGCGGATGCATGAGATTGCCGAGGCCTGGTCGCTTCCTGTCGGCTGTTCCTTCCGGCGCCAGATGCTGTTCGACCACCTTCATCCGAACTATGCCGGCGATGTCGGCATCGGCATCAATCCGAAGCTGGCGACAGCGATCAAGCAGGCGGACCTCGTGCTGCTGATCGGAGGCCGCATGGGCGAGATGCCCTCTTCCGACTACACGCTGCTGAAAAGCCCCTACCCCGACCAGACGCTGGTGCACGTCCATGCGGACGCCAGCGAACTCGGCCGGGTCTACCGCCCGACGCTGGCGATCAATGCCTCGCCAGCGGCTTTCGTCGAGGCCTTCGCCAAGCGCAAGCCGGCCGGAACGCCATCATGGGCGGCCGAGACACCCAGGCATCACGCTGCCTATCTCGAATGGTCGACGCCACCACAGACCGGCCCCGGCGCGGTGCAGATGGGTCCGATCATGGACTATCTGGAAAAAGTGTTGCCCGACGATACCATCCTGACCAATGGCGCCGGCAATTATGCGACTTGGGTTCATCGCTTCCACCGTTCCCGCCGCTTCGGCACGCAGGCCGCGCCGACGTCGGGCTCGATGGGTTACGGCACGCCGGCGGCGGTCGCCGCCAAGGCGCTTTATCCGGAGCGCACCGTGGTTGCGTTTGCCGGCGACGGCTGCTTCCTGATGAACGGCCAGGAATTCGCCACCGCCGTACAGTACAACCTGCCGATCATCGTGATTGTCGTCAACAACGGCATTTACGGCACCATCCGCATGCACCAGGAGCGCGAATATCCCGGGCGTGTCGTCGGCACCGATCTGAAGAACCCCGATTTCGCGGCACTTGCCCGCGCCTATGGCGGCCATGGCGAGACGGTGGAGAAGACAGCTGATTTCGCGCCTGCCTTCGAGCGCGCGCGAACCAGCGGCAAGCCGGCGATCGTCGAGATCAGGCTCGATCCCGAGGCAATCACGCCGACCCGGACGATGACCCAGATACGCGACAAGGTTTAAGGGCCGCCAGGCTGAATTCCCTGGCGCGCCCGTCTGTCCCGCTGGGCTTCGGCTCCTTCGGCTCCTCCTACATCGCCTTTTCGATCTGACCGCGGATCTCGCCGTCCTTGTGGGCCGCCGTATGCACGTTGACGTAATATTTGCCGGCCTCCAGATCAGCGGCCTGCGCATCCGTCAGCGTCGCCGACCCCTTGATCGGGCTCTTGAGCTTGCCTTTGAACGGGATCACGGGGTCCGCGTTTTCACCCATTGCCGCCGGGCCGTGGATATGCGCGGCCACCGCCGGGCCGCTGAGGCCGGAATACTTCACGTTCCAGCTGAGCTTCTTCTTCGTGGTGTCGAAGGTGAGAGTGGCCGTCCCCTTGCCCTTCGTGGTGACGGGCGGGCTCTGCTGGCCGCCATCCAGGGTCGCCTTGTATTTTACCATCTCGGCCATGGCCGGTGATGCGAACAGGAAAGCGGTGGAAATGGCGAGCGCCGATAGCGCCGGCAGGAAGGAGTGTGCGCGCATGAAGAACCTCCGATTGCAACAAGCATCCGTCACGGTCCCCCGACGCGCGCATGCTTCAATGCAACGGCTGGTTGGCATAATGTATCCCCGCACACGGTTTTGTGATCGGAGCGAATGGAAAAGGGGCGGTCGCCCGCCCCTTTTGGTGTCAGCCGTCAAAACGGTCGCAGGCGCTGTTGATTGCGCCTGCCAGGTTTATTTGACCGCCTTGTCGGTGATGGCGGTGGTGTAGGCGCCGGTCGGCTCCTTGGTGATGATCTTCTGGTCGAGCAGCGCCTTGGCGGTGCGCTCGTAGGTCGCCGGATCGAGCTTGCCGTCGGCGTTGTCGATCAGCTTGGCGACCTCGCTCATCATCCGCTTCTGGTGGTTCTCGTCCTGGCCGCCGCCATCCATGACGATGCCAGCAGCCTCGTCGTTGTTGTCGATGGCGTATTTCCAGCCCTTCATCGAAGCGCGCACGAAACGCACCATCTTGTCCTCGAAGGCTGGATCCTTGAGCTTGTCTTCCGACGCGTAGAGCCCGTCCTCGAGCAGGTCGTTGCCCATGGCCGAGTAGTTGAACACGGTGAGCTGTTCGGGCTTGTAGCCGGCGTCGATCAGCTGCCAGTACTCATTGTAGGTCATGACAGAGATGCAGTCGGCCTGCTTCTGGATCAGCGGCTGCACGTCGAAACTCTGCTTGAGAACGGTGACGCCATCGGGGCCGCCATCGGTCTTTAGGCCAAGCTTGTTCATCCAGGCGTAGAACGGATATTCGTTGCCGAAGAACCAGACGCCCAGCGTATGACCCTTGAAGTCGGCTTCGCTCTTGATCGGGCCGTCCTTCGGGCAGACCAGTTCCATGCCGGCCTTCTTGAACGGCTGGGCGATGTTGACCAGTGGCACGCCCTTTTCGCGCGCGGCGAGCGCGCCGCCCATCCAGTCGACGATGACGTCGGCGCCGCCGCCGGCGATCACCTGCTCTGGCGCGATATCGGGGCCACCCGGCTTGATGTCGACGTCGAGGCCTTCGGCGTCATAGAAACCCTTGGCCTTGGCGACATAGTAGCCGGCAAACTGCGCCTGCGTGACCCATTTCAGCTGCAAGGTCACCTTGTCGGCGGCCATTGCCTGGAAAGCGGCCAGCGACATCGCGCCGGCCAGAACTGGAATAATAAGTCTTTTCATTTTTTTACCCTCTGAAGTTAGTGCCTTAAACCCACCGCCCCTATCCACCACGGACAGAGGGATGCCAAAACGTGACGGCCCTTTCGACAAGGGCGACCACGCCATAAAAGACCGAACCCGCAAGTGCTGCAACTGCGATTTCGGCCCAGACCATGTCGATGTTCATCCGCCCGACCTCGGTCGAAATGCGGAATCCCATGCCGACGACTGGCGTGCCGAAGAACTCGGCGACGATGGCGCCGATCAGCGCCAGCGTGGAATTGATCTTCAGCGCGTTGAAGATGAAAGGCGCCGCCGCCGGCAGCCGCAGCTTGACGAGCGTCGGCCAATAGCCGGACGCATAGGTGCGCATCAGGTCGCGCTCCATATGGCCGGACGCGGCGAGCCCGGCGACGGTGTTCACCAGCATAGGAAAGAAGGTCATGATGATGACCACAGCCGCCTTGGACTGCCAGTCGAAACCGAACCACATGACCATGATCGGCGCCACGCCGATGATCGGCAGCGCCGAGACCATGTTGCCGATCGGCAAGAGCCCGCGCCGCAGGAACGCCACGCGGTCGGCGAGAACAGCGGTGACGAAGCCCGCGCCGCTGCCCACGACATAACCGAAGAGCACCGCCTTGAAGATGGTCTGCCGGACATCGGCACCGAGCACCGGCAGCGAACTGGCGATGCGCGCGCCGATGGCGCTCGGCGGCGGCAACAGGATGAAGGGAATGCCGGCGCCCCGCGTGACGGCCTCCCAGATGATCAGGATCCACGCGCCGAAGATTGCAGGGATGATCAGGCGCAGCGCGGTCCGTGCCCAGCTTGCCGTAGGGCGCAGTCCAGACAAGACCGCGACGCAACGCCAGCCAAGCAGCCAGCCGGCCCCGAGCAGCAGGAAATATGGCGCCCGCGCCAGACCTTCGAAGCCGGCAATGCCGCCGATGAGCAACCAGGCCGCCAGATGCGCACCGATGAAAAGCACGACGGCTTCGACCACGGGCGGTACTTTGGCCATCGGGATCAAAGCGGCGAGAAGCAGCGCGCCAAAGATCAGCCAGCTCGTGGCTGCATAGGGATAGATCAACGTCCCCGCGGGCTGCGCCAGCGGATCCACTTTTGGCGCCGCGATCGCTCCGAGCGCAACCGCGATAAGGCACAGCAGGATCGCCAACGCCGCTTGCCAGGAAGGTTTCAGCCGGTTCATGCCGGCCTCCCGCCCATCGCGCTGTCAACAATGCGCCCGGCGATGCCAACCACCATCACCAGCAGCGCCGCCACGATGGAGCCGGCGACCAGCGCCGACCAGATGTCGATGGACTGGCTGTAATAGGCGCCTGCCAACAGCTTGGCGCCGATGCCGGCGACCGCGCCGGTCGGCAGTTCGCCGACGATGGCGCCGACCAGGCTCGCCGCCACCGCCACCTTCATCGAGGTGAACAGGAACGGCACCGAGGCCGGCACGCGCAATTTCCAAAAGGTCTGCGCGCGGCTGGCATTGTAGGTATGCATCAGGTCGAGATGCATAAGTTCGGGCGAGCGCAGCCCCTTCACCATGCCGACGGTGACCGGGAAGAACGACAAATATGTCGAGATCATCGCCTTCGGGATCAGGCCAGTGATGCCGATGGCCGCCAGCACGACGATGATCATCGGCGCCACCGCCAGGATCGGAATGGTCTGCGAGGCGATGATCCACGGCATCAGGCTGCGGTCGAGCGTCGCCACATGGACGATGCCGACGGCGATGACGATGCCGAGCGCGGTGCCGAAGGCAAAGCCGAGCAGCGTCGACGACAGCGTTACCCAGGCGTTGTAGACCAGGCTGCGGTTCGAGGTGATGGGCCGCAGAAAAGTGTTCTCGAAGAAATTCACCGCCACCTGATGCGGTGCCGGCAGCGTCGGCTTCGGCTGCGACAGCGTCTTGCCGATGAATTCGACGGTGCCTGGCGTTTCGTTTGCGCGGGTATCGAGATCGCGCTGGAACGGCGCGTTGAGGATGACGGCGAAAACGTACCAGAGCACAATGACGCCCGCGAGGATCGAGGTGACCGGGATGAGCTTGTCGCGGAAGGTGTCCATCTAGCGATCCTCGCCGGGCTGGCGCCCTCCTCTCCCCAACGGGGAGAGGGTGGCCGGAGCGAAGCGGAGGTCGGGTGAGGGGGTAGAAATCTTTCCGTCAAGGCAAGCCAAGATCGTATCAAGGACCGCTCGGCGCTCGGCCAACACTTCGTGGTTCCAGAATCTCAGAACGGAATACCCTTGGCCGTTCAGCCAAGCGGTTCTCACGGCATCGGCTGGGGAATCCGCGTGCTGGCTGCCGTCAAGTTCGACAATCAGGCCGTTCTCGCGGCAAACGAAATCGGCGATGAAGGGTCCGAGAGGCACTTGCCTCACAAATTTGTAACCGTTGAGATGACGGCCTCTCAGTTCGCCCCAAAGTCTGTATTCAGCCTCGGTCTCGTCAACCCGCAGCCTTCGGGCGCGTTCGGTTGCCCCGACCTTCCTTTTGGTCGGATCTGTCGGCGCTGCCCCCTCACCCGACCTCCGCTTCGCTCCGGCCACCCTCTCCCCGTGGGGGAGAGGAGGAAGCTCATCCTGCCCCCACTCAATCATCATAACTATGCCCTGCCCTCAAGCCATCGCGCACGCGCGCGGCGATCGCCAGGAACTCCGGCGTCTCGCGGATGTCGAGCGGCCGCTCCTTCGGCAGCGTCGATTCGATGACATCGCTGACCCGGCCCGGACGCGGCGACATGACGACGATGCGCGTCGACAGGTAGACGGCTTCGGGAATGGAGTGGGTGACGAAGCAGATGGTCTTGTTGGTCCTGCCCCACAATTCCAGCAATTGCTCGTTGAGATGGTCGCGCACGATCTCGTCCAGCGCGCCGAATGGCTCGTCCATCAGCAGGAGGTCGGCGTCGAAGGCAAGCGCACGCGCGATCGAGGCGCGCTGCTGCATGCCGCCGGAAAGCTGCCAGGGATACTTCTTCTCGAAGCCACTGAGATTGACAAGGTCGAGCGTGCGCTTGATGCGCTCCGCCTGCTCGGCCCTGGACAGGCCCATGATCTCCAGCGGCAGCGCGACATTGCGTTCGATGGTGCGCCAGGGAAACAGGGCGGCGGCCTGGAAGACATAGCCGTAGGCGCGTTTCTCGCGCGCCTGTTCCGGCGTCATGCCGTTGACCGAAATCGCCCCCGAGGTCGGCTTTTCCAGATCGGCGATGACGCGCAGCAAAGTGGTCTTGCCGCAGCCCGACGGCCCGATGAAGGAGACGAACTCACCCTTGCCGATGGTCAGGTCGACATTGGACAGCGCCTGCACCGGCCCGTCATTGGTCTGGAAGGTGAGGCCAAGTTTGTTTGCCGAAACGACGGCTGGCGAAGTTCCCGTCATCGGTTGCGGCCTGCCTGTTCCCGCGGCGCCGTCCCGATTCCGATTGCTTTTATCGCGATGTTGTTTTCCATTCGACCCGTCCCATTGGCCTTCAGTCCTGCTGACTTTGTTCCACTCAACCGACGCCCGGAGTTTCCCGATGTCGCCTAAACCCACTTGTCATCTTATCCGCCCTGAAAGCACTTATGAAGGCAAGCAGGGTCTGACCTATTTCGCCGGCATCGCCACCGAGTCGGTCGGCTCTTCCGGCATCTGCATGCACGTGCTCACCATGCCGCCCGGCGCCCGCGCCAAGGCGCATCTGCACGAGAACCATGAAACGGCGATCTACGTGCTCTCCGGCGAGGTCCATACCTGGTATGGCGACCGGCTGGAGCATCACATCGTCGTCAAGGCCGGTGACCTCTTCTACATTCCCGCAGGGGTGCCGCATTTGCCTGCCAATCTGAGCAACGCCCCCTCCTCCGCCGTCATCGCCCGCACCGACCCCAACGAACAGGAAAGCGTCGTCCTGTTGCCGGAACTGGATGCGCTGGTCGCCTGAGACCGGCATTGGCCGGTGGGCAGTCCGCATGGGGAATGCAGGTAGAACAATTGCCTCAGGCCGGCGCCGCCCCTCGTCGCCCTGCCGGGCACTTCTCCCCGTATAGTGACGGGGAGAAGGGCGATGAGTGCGACCTCGGTGCTCTTTCTGGCAACGCAGGCGATTGGCGAAATCCTTCGCGACGGCGTTGCCGCCATCGCGGGAGCAAGAGTCCGCATCCTCAAACCCCGGTCGCCGGAATGCCGGTCCGCTCGACCTTGCGCGGCGCGGTGATCTCTTTCCAGGTCGACAGCGCCCGGTTGACCGCGGCGTTCGGCTCGCGGCCGACGAACTGGCCATGGCCGGGCTTTGCCTTCACCTCGGCTTCCTCGATCGACAACTCGCCGCGCGAGAAGACGAAGCGCGGCAGACCCGTCACCTCGACGCCTTCGAAGACGTTGTAGTCGATGACAGACTGCTGCTTCTTCGAAGAAATTGTCTTTTTGCGCTGGGGATCCCAGACGATGATGTCGGCATCGGCGCCTTCGACGATGGCTCCCTTTTTCGGATACATGTTGAGGATCTTGGCGATGTTGGTCGAGGTCACCGCGACGAACTCGTTCATCGTCAGCCGCCCGGTGTTGACGCCCTTGGTCCACAGCACCGGCAGCCGGTCCTCGAGACCGCCTGTGCCGTTGGGGATCTTGGTGAAATTGCCGACGCCGAAGCGCTTCTGCTCGGTGGTGAAGGCGCAATGGTCTGTCGCCACCACCTGCAGCGATCCGGCCTGCAAGCCGGCCCACAGAGAATCCTGGTGCAACTTGTTGCGGAAGGGCGGGCTCATCACGCGGCGCGCCGCATGGTCCCAGTCCTTGTCGAAATACTCGCTCTCGTCCAGCGTCAGGTGCTGGATCAGCGGCTCGCCGAACACGCGCATGCCTTTCTGGCGGGCCCGGCGGATCGCCTCGTGGCTCTGCTCGCAGGAGACGTGCACGACATAGAGCGGCACGCCGGCCATGTCGGCGATCATGATGGCGCGATTGGTCGCCTCGCCCTCCACTTCCGGTGGGCGAGAATAGGCATGCCCTTCGGGGCCATTGTTCCCGGCGGCGAGCAGCTTCTGCGACAGAGCGGCGACCACATCGCCATTCTCGGCATGCACCAGCGGCAGTGCGCCGAGGTCGGCGCAGCGCTGGAACGACGCGTACATCTCGTCGTCGTCGACCATCAGCGCGCCCTTGTAAGCCATGAAGTGCTTGAACGAGGTGATGCCCTTGTCGACCACCGTGGCCATCTCGTCGAACACCTGCTTGCCCCACCAGGTGATCGCCATGTGGAAGGAATAATCGCAGGCAGCCTTCGAGGTCTTGTTGTCCCACATCTGCAAGGCCTCGAGCAGCGATTGCTGTGGGGACGGCAGGCAGAAATCGACCACCATGGTGGTGCCGCCGGCAAGGGCCGCACGGGTGCCGGATTCGAAATCGTCGGCGGAATAGGTGCCCATGAAGGGCATTTCAAGATGGGTATGCGGATCGATGCCACCCGGCATCACATAGCAACCGGTGGCATCATACTCATGGTCGCCATGCAGGCCCGAGCCGATGGCGACGATCTTGCCGTGCTGCATCAGCACGTCGGCCTTCCACGTGCGATCGGCGGTGACGATGGTGCCGTTCTTGATGACTTTGGTCATTTTGCTGTTCCCTGTTCTTCTCTTCGCGCTTCTTGGTGAGCGACGTTTGAAGGTAAGTCTCTTGGCTCACTCCGCGATGACGGCCGTCTCCACCACCGCGTGGAACAGAACGTCGGCTCCGGCCGCGGCCCATTCCTTGGTGATCTCTTCCGCCTCGTTGTGGCTCAACCCATCCACGCAAGGGCACATCACCATGGCGGTCGGCGCGACGCGATTGATCCAGCAGGCGTCGTGGCCGGCACCTGAGACGATGTTGCGGTGCGTATAGCCAAGCCGATCGGCGGCATCGCGGATCGCCTTGACGCAGCCCTTGTCGAAAGTGACCGGATCGAAATGACCGACCTGCTCGATTTCGTATCGGATGTCGAGCGCGTCGCAGATCGTGTCGATGCCTTCGCGGATGCGGCCATCCATGGCGTCGAGCACTTCCTTCTCCGGCGAGCGGATGTCGATGGTGAAGACGGTACGTCCGGCGATGATGTTGCGCGAGTTGGGATAGACCTCCATGTGGCCGACCGCGCCGACGGCATCGGGCTGGTAGTCCATGGCGATCTCGTGCACCAGTTCGATTACACGAGCCATGCCGAGCCCGGCATTGCGGCGCTTGGGCATCGGCGTCGAACCGGTATGCGCTTCCTTGCCGGTCAGCGTCACCTGTAGCCATTTCAGGCCCTGGCCGTGGGTGACGACGCCGATGTCGATGTCTTCGTCCTCCAGGATCGGGCCCTGTTCGATATGCAGTTCGAAGAAAGCATGGATCTTGCGATCGCCGACCTTCTCGGTGCCCTTCCAGCCGATGCGCTCCAGTTCCTCGCCGAATTTCTTGCCGTTCTTGTCCGTGTGCTTGTAGACATCGGCCTGGTCGAGCACGCCGGCAAACACGCCGGACGCCATCATGGCGGGAGCGAAGCGCGCGCCCTCCTCGTTGGTCCAGTTGGTGACGACGATCGGATGTTTCGTCTTGATGTCGAGATCGTTGAGCGAGCGCACGATCTCAAGGCCGCCGAGAACGCCGAGAACGCCGTCATACTTGCCGCCGGTCGGCTGCGTATCGAGATGGCTGCCGACATAGACCGGCGGCAGGCTGGGGTCGGTGCCTTCGCGGCGGGCAAACATGGTGCCCATCTCGTCGACGCCCATTTCGAGCCCGGCCGCATCGCACCAGCGCTTGAACAGGTGCCGGCCCTCGCCGTCCTCGTCGGTCACGGTCTGGCGATTGTTGCCGCCGGCAATGCCGGGGCCGATCTTCGCCATCTCCATGATGGAATCCCACAAGCGGTCTGAATTGATTCGCAGATTTTCGCCGGGTGCGGCCATCTCGAGTTCCCATCTACACCAGGAGTCTTGTCGCCCCTTGAGTGATTTGCATCCTGACCGTATGGTCAGCTTTCAGACTACACAACCTGACCAAGCGGTCAACTAGAATCTTGGGGAAGACATGACCGAAGCCACCCGCCCCATGCGGCGCCAGGACATCCGCCGGGAGAACGAAAAAGCCATTCTCGTCGCCGCCGAAAAGGTATTCGCCGAGGCGGGGTTTGGCGGCGCCACGATGCAGTTGATCGCCGATCTGGCGGGTTTGCCAAAGGCAAATCTCCACTACTATTTCGCCACCAAGGAAGAGCTCTACCGATCCGTCGTCCAGAACATTTTTGAAATCTGGCTACAGGCCGCCAATTGCTTCGACGCGGCGCGCGGGCCGATAGACGGCATCAGTGCCTATATCGACGCCAAGATGGAAATATCGCGCCGCCATCCGGACGGCTCCAAGGTCTGGGCTTCTGAAGTGATGCACGGTGCGCCGGTGCTTCAGGACTATATGGAATCGACGCTGCGCGAATGGACCGACGGTCGGGTCGAGATCATCAGGCGCTGGATCGAGGAACGCAAGATGGACCCGGTGGATCCGCGCCACCTGCTCTACATGCTTTGGGCGGCGACCCAGCATTATGCCGATTTCGGCCATCAGATCGAGACGCTCAACGGCGGCAAGCCTCTGTCCGACCGGCAATGGCGGGAAGCCAAGGAAAATATCAAACGGGTGATCCTGACCGGAATCGGCGCCCGGCCCGCCTGACTGCGGCCGCCCTTTGCCACAATAGATTCAGGTCAGCGCGGCGCCGCGCTGACCTGCCGGTTTGCGGCCACTCTCGCCTGCATCGGGAGGTGGCCGCGGTAGTGCCTCAGTCGATCGACCGCAGCACTTCGCGCACATGGTCGATCAGTTCGTTGATCTGGCCCTTGGTGATGATCAGCGGCGGCGACAGCGCGATGATGTCGCCGGTGGTGCGGATCAGCGCGCCGCGCTCGAACGCCTTGACGAAGGCCGAGAAGGCCCGCTTGGTCGGGCTGCCGGCGATCGGCGCCAGCTCGATCGCGCCGATCAGGCCGATGTTCCTGATGTCGATGACATGCGGCTCGCCCTTCAGCGAATGCAGCGCGTCTTCCCAGTAAGGCGCCAGTTCCTCGCCACGCGTCAGCAGGCCCTCTTCCTTGTAGGTGTCGAGCGTTCCGAGTGCTGCCGCACAGGCGATCGGATTGCCCGAATAGGTGTAGCCGTGGAAGAACTCGATCATGTGCTCCGGGCCGGTCATGAAGGCGTCGTGGATTTCCTTCTTCACGAACACCGCGCCCATCGGGATGACGCCATTGGAGACGCCCTTGGCGGTGGTCATGATGTCGGGCGTCACGCCGAAATAGTCGGCGGCGAACGGTGCACCGAGACGGCCGAAACCGGTGATGACCTCGTCGAAGATCAACAGGATGCCGTGCTTGGTGCAGATTTCGCGCAGCTTCTCCAGGTAGCCCTTCGGCGGCAGGATGACGCCGGTGGAGCCGGCGACCGGCTCGACGATGACGGCGGCGATGGTCGAGGCGTCATGCAGGGCGACGATACGCTCCAGCTCGTTGGCGAGTTCCGCGCCATGCTCCGGCACGCCTTTCGAAAACGCATTCTTCTCCGGCAGATGCGTGTGCGGCATATGGTCGACGCCGCCCAGCAGTGTGCCGAACATCTTGCGGTTGGTAACGATGCCGCCGACCGAGATGCCACCGAAATTGACACCGTGATAACCGCGCTCGCGACCAATGAGGCGGGTGCGTGAGCCCTCGCCCTTCACGCGGTGATAGGCGATCGCCATCTTCAGCGCCGTCTCGACCGATTCCGAACCGGAATTGGTGAAGAACACATGGTCCATGCCCTTGGGCGCGACATCGACCAGGCGGTTGGCCAGCTCGAACACGATCGGATGGCCCATCTGGAAGGCAGGCGCATAGTCGAGTTCGGCGGCCTGATGCTGGATCGCCTCCGTGATCTTCGGACGGCAATGGCCGGCATTGACGCACCACAGGCCGGCGGTGCCGTCCAGCACCTTGCGGCCGTCGCTGGTCGTGTAATGCATGTCCTTGGCGGACACGAACATGCGCGGCGCCTGCTTGAACTGCCGGTTTGCCGTGAACGGCATCCAGAATGCGCTGAGATCGTTCGGCGTGACTTTCAGCCGGTTGGACATGACCAAGACTTCCCCTTGTAACCTGTTTCGCTGCGTCCAACGCTTGGTCTTTGCCGCGCATTCATGCTACGCAAATTTTGACCGATTGGACAAACGTTAGCACCGCCCTGTCGGCGGTCAATGGATTACTAGCGGAAATGCGGCTCCTGAAGTGCGTTCCACAGGCTGGAGAAAAACTGGTCCAGAGAATTGGTCCAGATGACCGTCTATGCGAGGGGCCGCAACGGTGACCACGAGCACGCAAGCCCCTCGCCGCACACGCATCCAGCAGGAAAAGCGCGAACTGATCCTGGAGGCCGCGCTCGAAATGTTCTCCACCAACGGCTTCCGCGGCTCGACCATCGACCAGATCGCCGAAGCCGCCGGCATGTCGAAGCCGAACCTGCTCTACTATTTCCGCCGCAAGGAAGACATTCACGAGACATTGATGGAGCGGCTGCTCGAAACCTGGCTGGCGCCGCTCAGGGAACTCGACGACATCGGCGATCCCCTGACCGAATTGCGCAGCTACATCAGGCGCAAGCTGGAAATGGCGCGCGATTTTCCGCGCGAGAGCCGGCTGTTCGCCAACGAGATCCTGCAGGGAGCGCCACGCATCATGCCGCTGCTGGTGGGCGAGTTGAAGACATTGGTCGACGAGAAAGCCGCCGTCATCAAGGGCTGGATGCGCGCCGGCAAGATCGCCCGGACCGATCCCTGGCACCTGATCTTCTCGATCTGGGCGACGACGCAGCATTATGCCGATTTCGACGTCCAGGTCCGCGCCGTGCTGGGACCAAACCGCGGCGGCGACGGCCGCTTCGAGGACGCTGCCCGCTTCCTGGAGCAATTGTTCCTCGATGGGCTGAAGCCTAAGGGCTAGCGGTCGACCCACCGATTGCTTGGTTGCTGCTGACCGTGGAGGTTAGCCGAGGCGCTCATCATTTCGTCATCCACGGGCGAAGCAAGGAGCGTAGCGACGCAGCGCAGACCCGACGATCCATTCCGTGCCTTGGAAGCGCCGCTACGGTCCAGAATCCTGCACCGCTGCATCCCGCGGCAAAGGTAACGGAATGGATCCTCGGGTCTGCGCGTCCGCTTTGCTCCCGCTCCGCCCATGGATGACGAAGCTGAGGGATCTCAGGCGCTGCGCCGTTCGGCCGGCATCGCGTCGAGCAATTGTTGCAGCTTGGCGATCGAGTTCTGCTCGGCGAGCGGCGTGTAGACGATCAGCCGCATGTCCGAGCCGTCGTCGATCGACAGGCTCATATGCTCGAAAGCCATCAAGCCTGCCTTGGGATGCCGGACGTGCTTCACGCCGGTCAGTTTTCGCGCCACATCGCGCCGGGGCCACCAGTCGCGGAACTCGGGACTTGAGTTCATCATCAGCGCGATCAGCCTGTCGAAATCGGGATCGCCGACATATTTGGCGCTTTCGGCACGAAACGAGGCGAGCACCACGCGGGCGAGTTCTTCCCAGTCGACCAGCAGGCGGCGGTGGTGCGGGTTGGTGAACACCATGTGGACGATATTTCTGCTATCGCCCTCCAGCAGGCCATAGTCGCCGAACACCGCCACGGCCGCTTCGTTCCAGGCAAGAACGTCCCAACGCCGGCCGACGACATAGGCGGGCTGCAGCACCAGGCTTTGCAGCATATGCAACAGCGTGGCGTCGACCTTCTCGGGCGCCGCCACACGACGTTCCGGCTGCTGGCGGCCGGCCAGAATGAACAGATGCCGCTTCTCGACGGCGTCGAGGCGCAAAGCCTCGCAGAGCGCCACCAGCACTTCCACCGACGGCCGCACGTCCCTGCCCTGTTCGAGCCAGGTGTACCAGGTGGTGCCGACACCGGCGATCATCGCCACTTCCTCACGCCGCAGACCCGGCGTGCGCCGTCGCGGACCTGTCGCGATGCCGGTGGCCGATGGCGTCAGCCTTTCCCGGCGCGAACGCAGGAAGGCGCCGAGTTCGCGCCGGCGGCTCTCGTCGGTTGATCGGGTGGAGGCAGCGGGAACGTCCATGCCGGCCATTATAGCAGTATTGATACCAGGATAAAGTTTGAACTGTTTGCCACGGGCAAAGCGCCCCATCTTGCGTTCAGAGCGACAACAGGAGGCTCTGAACATGGAATTGAAAGACAAGACCATCCTCATCACCGGCTCGACCGACGGCGTCGGCAGGGTCGTGGCGCAAAGGCTGGGTGCCGCCGGCGCACGCGTGCTGGTGCATGGCCGCGATGCCACACGCGGCAAGACTGTTGTCGCCGAGATCGAAGCCGCCGGCGGCAAGGCCGAGTTTTTCGCGGCCGATCTCGCTTCGCTGGCGGAGGTAAGACGCCTCGCCGAGGCCGTGCGCAACAGCACAACCCGCCTCGACATCCTCATCAACAATGCCGGCGTCGGCACTGCTGGCGACAAGCGACAGACAAGCGCCGACGGCCACGAACTGCGCTTTGCCGTCAACTATCTCGCCGGCTTCCTGCTGACCTCGGAACTGCTGCCGCTGCTCAGGGCAAGCGCCCCGGCGCGCATCGTCAACGTCGCGTCCGCCGGCCAGCAGGCGATCGACTTCGACGACGTCATGCTGACCCACGGCTATAGCGGCGTGCGCGCCTACTGCCAGAGCAAGCTGGCGCAGATCCTGTTCACCATCGATCTGGCAGAGCAGTTGAAAGGCACCGGCGTCACCGTCAACGCGCTGCATCCGGCGAGCTACATGAACACCACCATGGTCCGACAGGCGGGCGTAACGCCGTGGAGCTCGGTCGAAACCGGCGCCGAAGCCATCTTGAACCTCGCCACCTCATCCGCGCTCGAAGGGAGTAGCGGCCTCTATTTCGACGGCCTGCGCGAATCCCGCGCCGACGCCCAGGCCTATGACGCCAGGGCAAGACGTCAATTGCGAAGCGTGAGCCTCGATCTGGTCGGGTTGGCTTCGCCAAAATCGAAGGAAGAACAGTCATGACCAACAGGACCGAACACACAGTCATCATCGGCGGCTCGTCCGGCATCGGCCTGGCGACAGCGCGCAAACTGCTCGGCCCGGGCATGAAGGTCACCATCACCGGACGCAACCAGGACAAGCTCATCAGCGCCTGGAAAAGCCTTGGCGGCGCCGCCGACAAGGCCGCCTTCGACGCTTCGAAGCCGGATGAGGTGCGCCAGTTCTTCGGCCGGCTCGGTCCGTTCGACCACCTCGTCCTGGCAGCAAGCGGTGGCAAGGGCCTTGGTCCGTTCGAGACCCTCGACCTTGCCGACATCGGCGGCGGCGTCGACGAAAAGGTGCGGCCGCAACTGTCCTGCCTGCAGGCGGCCTTGCCGACGCTGAACAAATCGGGATCGGTGACCTTCATTTCGGCGGTGTCGGCTCAGGTCGCGATGCCGGGCGTCGCCGGCATCGGCGCCATCAACGGCATGCTGCTGACCGTCGCGCCGATCCTGGCGGTAGAACTGAAGCCGCTGCGCGTCAATGTCGTGGCGCCCGGCGTCATCGATACGCCCTGGTGGGATTTTCTGCCCGCTGGGCAGCGGCAGGCAGTCTTCAGCGAATATGCCGGCAAGACCCCGGTCGGCCGGATCGGACGCGCCGAGGATGTTGCCTCGGCGATAGCCTTCCTCGTCTCCAACAGCTTCATGACCGGCCAGGTCCTGACCTGCGACGGCGGCCTGCGGTTTGCCGCTTGAACCGCCAACAGTTAATTGGAAATGAGGCCGGGCAAGAAGGCAAGCACCATCAGCCCGGCAACGACCGCATACCAGACAACGAGGTGAACTGCCTTCGTCAACGAGCGGCCCACTTCGCGTGCCCGCTTTGGGTGAAGGGGATCGTACATTACCTCGACCAGCGCGCCGACATTCCTGGTCGTTGTGTTGACTGGCAGATGCGACTCGAAACGCCACGTCTTGCCCAGCCGATCGGTGAATTCGATGACCGGCGTATCCGGCCCATCGCTCGATTTGTCGATCCTGACCACCTTGCCGGTGGCAAAGGCGCCGCGTCGCCTGAGCACGATGTCACCATAGGTCTGTATGGCGACGAGCACCAGGAAGAAGACGCCACACAGGAAGCACCATATCTGAATATCGCTCGGATACCCGCCAACGGCTTCCGCAACAGCTCGGAACGGAAACAGCGCCTGATGGAAGGCTTCCGAAACGCGTGCCCAGAATGCAGTCCCGCTCTGCTCCATGAACGCTCCGACGGGCGAACCTGTATTTGCCAATACAGGACAATCGCGACAGAGCGATTAACGCAGAGCCATCATATGCGCCGAATCCGCCGGAGATCAAAGCGAGGCGGGCCCTCAACAGACCCGCATGATTATGGAACGATCAGGCCGCCTTGGCGGCCGGCATCGGATGGATGGCATGGAACGGGATGCAAAGCCGGTTCCAGGTGTTGATCATGCCGACCGCGACGGACAGCTTGACCAGTTCCTCTTCCGAAAAATGCTCCAGCGTACTGGCATAAAGAGCGTCTGAAACGCCATCGTTGGCAATCAGCGTCACTGCCTCGGTCCAGGCTAAGGCGGCGCGTTCGCGCTCGGAGAAGAGCGGCGATTCCTTCCAGGCCGCGACCAGATAGAGCCGCTGTTCGGTCTCACCGTCGCGCCGCGCCTCGCGGCTGTGCATCTCGACGCAGAAGGAACAGCCATTGATCTGCGAGGCCCTGAGCTTGATCAGGTGCAGCAGGCTCACCTCCAGTCCGCATTCGTCGACCGCCTTGTTGAGCGCCGACACCGCCTTCATGATTTCCGGCGCCTTGGCGAAAAACTGCATTCTCTGTTTCATCGTCTTTCCTTTCGCATCCTTGGGGGGGTTAGGCTTGGTTGGTTGAACTGGATTTCTGCGGCCGCTGATGACGCTCGACAAAGGCGCAGCTCGCGGCAAACGATCTGGGGTCGCCTTCCGCTGCGTAATCCGCCACGATGTCAGACAACTTCACCTCGGCCAGCGCTGCCCGGTAGGCGCGCTCCGCCTTCAACATCGCGGCGTTGATGCCGCAAGGTTTGACATAGGCCGAGGCATCGATCTTGACCGGACCGTTGCGGCGGATCTCGCCGCAGCGAAACGCCGGCTCGCGCCCTTCGATGGCCAGCACGATGTCAAGCAGTGTTATGCGCTCGGCAGGCCGTGCCAGCCGGTAGCCACCGGCCGGACCCGGCACCGATTCCAGAACACCGGACGCCGTCAGCATGTTGAGATGCTTCAGCAAATAGCTCGCCGATAGGCCAAAGGATTCCGCCAGCGCAGCGCCCGGCATGGTGCTGTTGCCGTCGACGCTCGCCAGGGTGGCCGCGCAGTGGATGGCCGCCTCAACGCCCTCGCCCAGCTTCATGATGCCAATCTCCAATTCATGGATATATTTTATCGTGGATAATTTTTATCTGCAATAGAAAAATGGAGATTGCCCGCTAATTCTGATGGTTCCGGCACGCCGCTTAGCAAGACTTGGTTCCTCGCACCCCGCGGAGCGGGGGAGAGGTGGCCCGGCGAAGCCGGGACGGAGAGGGGGACGACCTTTGTGAAGATGCAACCGGTGAGGAGGATGCGCGAGTAAAGGCGATCAGGAGCCTTGGGCAGTTCCCAGTCGTCCCGAAGTCCCCTCTCCGTCCCGGCTTCGCCGGGCCACCTCTCCCCACTTTCGTGGGGCGAGGAACCTAAGTTCTGCCAAACAGCCCTTCTTATGCTGGAGCAAACCCTACTCCGCCGCCACTTTGGCCATCGGGTTGTTCGGGTGCGTGGTCCAGTTGGCATAGACCGGCGACACCGGCCTGCCGGTGCGCTCGTCCATCACGCCCGCCGCCAGCGGCTCCATGGTGATGCAATTGTCGACCGGGCAGACATTGACGCACAAATTGCAGCCGACGCATTCGGCCTCGATCACCTCGAAATGCCTGACGCCGTTGACCATGCTGGTGATCGCCTGGTGCGAAGTGTCCTCGCAGGCGATGTGGCAGCGGCCGCATTTGATGCAGGCGTCCTGGTCGATACGCGCCTTGGCGACATAGTTGAGGTTGAGATATTGCCAGTCCGTGACGTTTGGCGTGGCACGGCCGATGACGTCGTCGAGCGAGCGGTGGCCCTTCTCGTCCATCCAGTTTTCGAGACCGGCGATCATCTCCTGCACGATCTTGAAGCCGTAGGTCATCGCCGCCGTGCAGACCTGCACATTGCCGGCGCCCAGCGCCATGAATTCGGCGGCGTCGCGCCACGTGGTGATGCCGCCGATGCCGGAGATCGGCAGGCCACGGGTTTCGGGGTCGCGGGCGATCTCGGCCACCATGTTCATGGCGATCGGCTTCACCGCCGGCCCGCAATAGCCGCCATGCGAACCCTTGCCGTCGATGGTCGGCATTGGTGCGAAACTGTCGAGGTCGACCCCGGTGATCGAGTTGATGGTGTTGATCAGCGATACCGCGTCGGTGCCACCGGCATGTGCCGACCGCGCCGGCTTGCGGATATCGGTGATGTTGGGCGTCAGCTTGGTGATGACGGGCATGCGCGTATACTGCTTGCACCAGCGCACCACCATTTCGATATATTCCGGCACCTGGCCGACGGCCGCGCCCATGCCGCGCTCCGACATGCCGTGCGGGCAGCCGAAATTGAGCTCGATGCCGTCGGCGCCGGTCTCCTCGACCAGCGGCAGGATGGATTTCCAGCTTTCCTCGACGCAAGGCACCATGATTGATGCGATCAGCGCGCGGTCGGGCCAGTCCATCTTGACCTGCTTCATCTCGCGCAGATTGGTCTGCAAATCGCGGTCGGTGATCAGCTCGATATTGTTGAGGCCGAGCAGGCGCCGGTCGGCGCCCCAGATCGCGCCGTAGCGCGGACCGTTGACGTTGACCACCGGCGGGCCTTCCTCGCCGAGCGTCTTCCAGACGACACCGCCCCACCCTGCCTTGAAGGCACGGATGACATTATAGGCTTTGTCCGTCGGCGGCGCCGAGGCTAGCCAGAACGGATTGGGAGATTTTATGCCGACGAAATTATTGCGGATGTCTGCCATGTTTCTCTCCGCTAACCACAGATGACAACAATAGTGATCTGAACTGCGACAGGCTCGCTCGAAATGTTTCGGACGACGACCTGCCATACATGGTCGCTGAACGGATAACTTGCCGACACAACCAACGCATTAGGGTTGGCTGGCGGGATATCAAGCACGTAACCCCCAGAGATGAGCTCCTCGTTCCCACATCCAAGCATAGGAGAGAAACCCTTCCCTGCCGGAACTTCCGGTTCGTCAAAAAATCTGGTCACCCGATGAGCCGAGGCGTTGGCAGAGAACAGCAATAGGCTCGTGCCTAAAACCCCAACGAACTTGACGACATTAGGCATTCCAGCTTCCTCCAGCTAGAGCCCGATGCATGCTTTCGGCCGCATCGCGTCCTTGCGCAACGGCTGAGACCGTCAGGTCATCACCACCAAAAATACAATCGCCGCCGGCCCAGACCTTGGCCAGCGAGGTGCGCCCTTCCTCGTCAACCTTGATGCGGCCGGCTTCGAGGTCGATCGACGCCCCGCTGCCGTTGAGTGCGACCGGCACAAAACTCTGGCCGATCGCCTTGAACACCTGGTCGGCAACCAGTGTCAGCGTCTCGCCGGTGCCGGCAAGCTTGTCACCGTCGAGGGCGGTATATTCGAGTTCGATGCCCGACACCTTGCCACCTTCAGCAATCACCCGCTTCGGTTGCAGCCAATGACGGATGGTGACGCCGTTGGCGGCGGCCAGGTCCTGCTCGAATTCGGATGCGTTCATATGCTCCTGGCCGCGCCGATAGCAGATCGTCACCTCCTCGGCGCCAAGCAGCTTCGACTGCACGGCGGCATCGATCGCCGTCATGCCGCCGCCGATGACGACGACGCGGCGGCCGACCGGCAAGCCTGAGAGGTCGCTTGCCTGGCGCAGTTCGGCAATGAATTCGACCGCGTTGGTGACGCCGGCCGCGTCCTCGCCATCGGCGCGCAGCGCGTTGACGCCGCCCAGCCCCATGCCGAGGAACACCGCATCGTAATTGCGGATCAGGTCGGAGAGTTGATAGTCGCGGCCGAGCGCCTTGCCGTTCTGGATGTCGATCCCACCGATCGCGGTGACATAGTCGACCTCGGCCTGGGCGAAGTTGTCGACGCTCTTGTAGGCGGCGATGCCGTATTCATTGAGGCCGCCGGCCTTCGGGCGCGCCTCCAGGATGGTCACGTCATGGCCATGGCGGGCGAGCCGGTGCGCCGCTGCAAGGCCGGCCGGGCCGGCGCCGACCACGGCGACCGCCTTCCCTGTTGGTTCGGCACGTGGATAAAACTGCTTGTTCTCGCTCATCGCGACATCGGTGGCGTAGCGCTGCAGGCGGCCGATCTGCACCGGCTTGCCTTCCGCCACCTCGCGCACGCAGACCTCCTCGCACAGTGTCTCGGTCGGGCAGACGCGGGCGCACATGCCGCCCAGGATGTTCTGGTCGAAGATGGTCTTGGCCGACCCGATCGGGTTGCCGGTCGAGATCTGGCGGATGAACAGCGGAATGTCGATCGAGGTCGGGCATGCATTCATGCACGGCGCGTCGTAGCAGAAATAACAGCGGTCGGATTCGACCAGCGCCTCGTGATGATCGAGCGGCGGATGCAGGTCGGAAAAATTGTCCGCGTATTGGTCGGGCAGAAGTCGGCCGCCGACGATACCCTCTTTGAACTGGCCCTCTGGCATTTTCAGTTCCCCATGTTTTCGTTTTGGGGAAGGCTAGCACGTTTTATTTTTTTATCAATTGGTCAATTTTTGACGCAAACTGCTGAAAAGGCTGAACTAAAAGATGACACAAGCATTCAAGTTAAGGTGACGGTGAGGCAAGCATAGAGCCGCCGCCCATGCCAATGCCGTGGATCGACCTGATCTCATCGGCGACCAATTGCTGCAATGTCCAGAGATTGCGGTCGCGGATGCCGAATTCCTCGAGATGGCTGACCGTATTGTAAAGATATTCCGCGCCGGAGCCGACATGGCCGCAGGCGCGCGCCAGCACCCGTGCCACAGTCTCCAGCGGCTGCCCGAGCGAAGTGCCTCTACCCGTCACCCCGACCCAGAAACCCAGCGCCCGCAACGGCCCTTGCGCCGTACGCACCGGAACCCACCTGACCGAAGCGACGCTCTCATGATCGTCGATCTCGCGCCGCAACAGCCTTTCGATCTGAGCAGTCTTCTCCCCTTCCGGTAAACGATAGATCACACCATCGCATCGCCCGCCGCGCTCGAGCGCCATCATCAGTCCAGGCTGCGCGACGCTGCCGCGCCAGCGAACCATGTCGATGCAGAAGGAGCGGTGCCAACCATGGGCGGTGGCGCGCTGGCGTTCGACAGACTCGAAAGCCGGCTTCCAGATCAGCGAGCCATAGGCGAACACCCATAACGGCCCCTCATCGGCTTCATCGGACAGCCGCGCGGAGAGAGCCTGGAAATCCTCGTCGCTCAGTTGTGTCCAGCTGCCGCTGGGCCCGGGATCGGCCTCCTCGCGATGGCACAGTGCGACAAGCTCGGCCGTAAGTGACATCTGCCGCATGGATCGACGCCCCCTTCTAAAGTCCAAGCAAAGGCGAAAATCGCAAGGCATGCAAGATGCCAGGAGGCTGCGCCTTGCCGTTTCCGATTTCTAGCCCAGATGTCGGATTTCTGTCGTCGAGATCGTCCTAGGATGGATCGAACGACGATCGGTGCACAACGGTGAGGAGACCGACCATGCCAAAATCCCCGATGCCCTTCTTCTGGTACGAACTGATGACGTCGGACCCCGACGACGCCGAGGCTTTTTACACAAAAGTGGTCGGCTGGAGGGCCGTGCCCTTCGACAAGACCCCAGGCATGCCGCGCTATATCGTCATGAATGTCGGCGAGCGCGGCGTCGGCGGCCTGATGACGATACCCGAGGATGCGGCCAGGATGGGCATGCCGCCCGCCTGGCTGGGCTATATCCACGCCAGGGATGTCGACGCAGCAACGGCGTCGCTGGAAAAAGCAGGGGGCGCCGTTCACCGCCGGCCCGACGACATTCCAGGGGTCGGCCGCTTCGCTGTCGTCGCCGACCCGCAAGGCGCGACCTTCATGTTCCTGCAGCCGAACGGTCCCGACCAGCCCGTCGTGCCGGCCAGCACGCCGGGCCATATCGGCTGGCACGAACTCTATACGAGCGACTGGAAGGCCGCGTTCGATTTCTATTCCGGCCAGTTCGGCTGGGCCAATGCCGGCGAATTCGACATGGGCCCGATGGGGATCTACCAGACTTTTACCGCCGGCCCTGAATCCGGTGGCGGCATCATGAACAAGCCCGAGCAGATTCCGGTGCCGGTCTGGCAGTTCTATTTCAATGTCGCGGCCATCGACGCGGCCGCCAAACGCGTCACCGACGGTGGCGGCAAGATCCTGATGGGACCCATGGAGGTGCCCGGCGGCAACTGGGTCGTGCAATGCCAGGATCCGCAAGGCGCGCATTTCGCTTTGATGGCGCCGGTGCGGTAGCGCCTACGCCATCCGCTGATATCACGCTCGCTGGCGTCGGCTCATTCCGGCGCCAGCACCGCGACCTTGAGGGTCTCTTTCTTGGCGCCGCTGAACTGGACGGTGGCTTGGCCGGCCGCCAGCTTGGAGCGCACGCTCTTGCGGATGCCGGGGCAGGTCTTGACGCCGCTATAGCCCGCCGATTTCACCGCATGACCGTCCTGGATGACATCGATCCAGGCCTCGCCCGACAGGCTGATCTGGATCGCCCCCTCCGGCGGCACCGCCACGCTGGCGACGGCGCCAAACGTGCCCGCTGCCGGGGCGTGTTCGGGCGGCACCGCGAAACCGGCTTTCTCGGCCGGCACCAACGCCAGATCCGCGGCGGCACCGACTGCCAGCGTTGCTCCGGACGGCGTTGAGTGTGCAGCGGGAAACAGCGCCTGTTCCCGCGTCACCGGCCATTTGAAGGCCTCGCAGCCGGCATCCTCGGCCATGGCGAAGCTGGTGCCTGCAACGAGTGCGAATAGGCTGATGATAACTTTTTTCATGGCAAGGAAATCCACACGTTCAGAGTGCCCATGTCAATACAACCATAGCGACAAAAATGCAACCCAGGCGAGAATAATATTGGGAAGGCATACCGGGGAACGTTTTCAATCACCGATTGTTGATGACATGCCAGGGGAAGTGAATGGTCCATCACTGGGCGATAATCTATCGCCGGGCCGGAGGGTAAAAATGGAGTTCAGATGAAACTTTTTGAAGGCCTTGCCAGGTACCAGCAGCAGGCGCTTGGGGTGTTGCGCATCATGACCGCGCTGCAGTTCATCGAACACGGCAGCCAGAAACTGTTCAACTTCCCGGTAAGCGCCCAACCCCACGCCCTTACCGGGCTAACCACGACCGCCGGCATCCTCGAATTCGCCGGTGGCATCCTGCTGGCGCTCGGCCTTTTCACCCGCCCGGTCGCGTTCCTCCTGGCCGGTGAAATGGCGATCGCCTATTTCTCGGCGCACATGCCGCGCGACTTCTTCCCCGTCAACAACAGCGGCGACGCGGCGATCTCGTTCTGCTTCATCTTCCTCTATCTGGTCTTTGCCGGCGCCGGCGCCTTCGCGCTCGACAACCGCCGCAACGCATGATCCCCCATGCGGGGGTGATCTCTCACCCCCTCATTCGTTCGAAATTCGCATCGAAAAGCGGCGTCGCCTGCATGCGCGCAACATGCCGCTTGCCCAGCAACTCGATCTCGAAGCCGTCGCTCTCGTCGGCGATCTCCTTCGGCACATAGCCCACAGCGACGGACTTCTTCGAATGATGGGCATAACCGCCCGACGTCACCCAGCCACGCACCGCGCCGCCGAACCAGATCGGCTCGTCGCCGATGACATCGGCATCATCGGCATCGACGATGAAGGCGCGCAGCCGCAGCTTGCCACCCTGTTTGCGCTCGGCCAGCGCCGCCGCCTTGCCGATGAAATCCGCCTCCTTGCCATAAGCGACGAAGCGGTCGAGCCCGGCTTCCAGCGGCCCGTAGATCGGCCGGTATTCGCGCCCCCATGAGCCATAGTTCTTCTCCAGACGCAGCGCGTTGAGCGCGCGCGAGCCGAACAGGCCGATGCCGAACTCTTCGCCCGCCGCCATCAAGGCGTTGAACGCCGCACGCTGATATTCCGGCGCCACCCAGATCTCGTAGCCGAGATCACCGGTGTAGCTGACGCGGCCGACCAGGCAAGGCGCCATGCCGATATCCATCTTGCCGATAGCCATGAAGGGAAACGCCGCATTCGATATGTCGCAGCGCGTGGCTTTCGCCAGCACGTCCCTCGCCTTGGGACCGGCGATCGACAGGCCGGTGAGCCTTTGCCCCAGCGCTTCGATGTGGACCGAGCCATCATCGGGCAGATGCTGCTCGAACCAGCGCATGTGATATTGCTCGGCAATGCCGGAGCCGGCCAGGAACCAGCCCCCTTCTTCCCGATCTTGAGGGCCCAGATTGGCCAGCGTGAAATCGCCGATCAGTCTGCCGTCTTCCTTGAGCATCGGTGCCAGGGTCATGCGACCGGGCTTCGGCAGCTTGCAGGCGAGCATCCGGTCGAGCCAGGCCGCCGCCCCCTCGCCCGTCACCTTGTATTTGGCGAAGCTCGATATCTCCGACAGGCCGACGCCTGAGCGCACCGCCGCGACTTCGGCGGCGACATGGGTGAAGTCGCTCGAGCGCCGCCATGAGAACTCGTCCTTGACGCCTTCCGGCGCGTACCAGAGCGGCACCTCCAGCCCGTAGGCGACGCCCCATTGCGCGCCCCTGGCCGACAACAGGTCATAGACGGGCGTCGTCTTCAGCGGCCGCCCGGCCGGCAGTTCCTCGTTGGGAAAGCGGATCGAAAAGCGCCGGGAATAGTTTTCGCGCACCTTGGCATTGGTGTAGGCCATGGTCGCCCAGTCGCCGTAGCGCGCCACGTCCATCGCCCAGATGTCGGCGCCCGGATCGCCCTCGATCATCCAGTTGGACAGCGCCAGACCAACGCCGCCGCCCTGGCTGAAGCCGGCCATGACGCCACAGGCGACCCAGAAGCCCGGCAGGCCGCGCACCGGCCCGACCAGCGGGTTGCCGTCCGGCGCGAAAGTGAAGGGTCCGTTGATGATCTGCTTGATACCGGTGTTCTGGAAAGCCGGGAAATGCCGGAAGCCGACCTCGAGCGACGGCGCGATGCGATCGATGTCCGGCGCCAGCAATTCATGACCGAAATTCCAAGGCGTCTGGTATTCTGACCACGGCTTGTTGGCCTTCTCATAGGTGCCCATCAGCATGCCGCCGCGCTCCTGGCGCAGATAGAGCTCGCCGTCGAAATCGACCGCATGGATGACCTCGGTCCCGGTTTTCTGGTTCCAGGCAGCGACCTCCGGCATGTCCTCGGTGATCAGGTACATGTGCTCCATGGCGAGCACCGGCAGTTCGAGCCCGACCATGCGGCCGACCTCGCGCGCCCACAGGCCGCCGGCATTGACGACATGCTCGGCCACCACCTCGCCCTTGTTGGTGATGACGCGCCACATCCCGTCGGGACGGCGCACGATGTCCTCCACCTTGGTGAACCGTTCGATCTCGGCGCCCAGCTTTCGCGCCGCCTTGGCATAGGCATGCGTGACACCAGAGGGATCGAGGTGGCCGTCCTCCTTGTTGCGGACGGCGCCGACGAACTGGCTGGGGTCGAGCAGCGGCATCAGTTCGGCCGCCTCTTTGGGCGAGATTTCCTCCAGCTCGATGCCGAGATAACGGCCCTTGGCGACCACCCCGCGCAACCAGTCAAGCCGCGCCTCGGTTGCAGCCAAAAGCACGCCACCGGTCAGGTGGACGCCGGTCGCCTGGCCCGACAGCTCCTCGATCTCCTTGTAAAGGTTGATGGTGTATTTCTGCAGCTTGGCGACGTTGGGGTCGCCATTGATCGTGTGCATGCCGCCAGCCGCGTGCCAGGTCGAGCCGGAGGTCAACTCGTCGCGCTCCAGCAGCACGATGTCGGTCCAGCCATGGCGGGCGAGGTGGAACAGCACGGAACATCCGACGACACCGCCGCCAATGACCACGACCTTTGCATGCGATTTCATGAATTTTTCTCTGATATCAACGAGTTGGATGGGTGATGTGAATCGGGATGGGAAGTGCCTCGCGCCGACGCTAAAGTCACGGCTCGCCCTGCCCGATCGCCTCGCGCCGCTTGGCCATGTAAGCCTCGAGCTCCTCGCGCACGGCAATGTCCATTGCCGGCTCGATATAATCCTCCAGCGCCTTCTTCCACAGCCGCGTCGCGCGCGCGGTTGCGTCGAGACCGCCGGCTTCCTGCCAGGCTTCGAAATTCTGCCAGTTGGAGAGCATCGGCTGGTAGAAGGCGGTCGCATAGCGCTCCAGCGTGTGCGGCTCGCCGAAGAAATGGCCGCCGGTCGGCACCGCGCCCAATGCCTCGACGGCAAGCTCGGCCTCGTCGACCACGATCGGGCGCAAAAACTCCATCATGTGCTGGATCATCTCGATGTCGATGATGAATTTCTCGAACGATGCCGTCAGCCCGCCCTCCTGCCAACCGGCGGCGTGGTAGACGAGGTTGCCGTGGCCGAGCACCGCGCCCCACAGTGCCATCAGCGTCTCATAGGCGCCTTGTGCGTCGGCGGCGTTGGAGGCCGAGCCCGGTGTCGTCCGGTATGGTAGGCCGTAGCGCCGCGCCAACTGTCCCGAGGCGATGTTGGCCTTGGTATTTTCGGGCGTGCCGAAGGCCGGCGCGCCCGACTTCATGTCGACATTGGACGTGAAGGCGCCGTACATCACAGGCGCGCCCGGACGCACGAGTTGCGTCAGCACAACGCCGAACAGCGCCTCGGCATTCTGCTGCGCCAGGGCGCCGGCCAGCGTCACCGGGCTCATCGCCCCCATCAGCGTGAACGGTGTCACCGCCACCGACTGGCCGTACTCGGCCATGGTCATCAGCCCCTCTGCCATCATCTCGTCGAATCGGCGCGGCGAGTTGACCGAGATGATGGTGGCGACGCCGGGATCATCGCGCATCTGATCCAGTGTCAGCCCGCGTGAAATCGCCATCATCTCGATGCCGTCCAGAGCCCTGCCCCGACCGATCGCCGAGACATGGAAACTCTTGTCGGTCAGCGTCAGATTGGTGAAGTAGGTGTCGAGGTGGCGTGAGTTGGCGGGCAGCTCGACCGGCGCGCAGACCTGGTTGCCAAGCATGTGGACGCAGTTGAAATGCTGCGCCAGGCGGGTGAGATCGGCATAGTCGCGCAGATTGCCGGCGCGGCGGCCGCGCTCCATGTCGTGCACATTGGGAGGACCGGCCACAAGCGTGAAATTGATGGTGTTGCCGCCGAGATGGATTGACTTGGCCGGGTTGCGTGGGGTCAGCGTATAGTCTGACCGCGTGGTCTTCAGCGCCTCATCGATCATGCCGCGATCGACACGCACATTGGCCGAGGCGTGATCGACCTTGGCGCCGGCCTTCTCGAACAGCGATAGCGCACGCGGGCTCATCACCTCGATACCGAAATTCTCCAATATGTGCATCGACGCCTGATGGATCGTCTCGATCTGGTCTGATGACAACAACGCCATCGGCGGATAGGGATTCGTCACCCGCCTGGGCGGCAGCTGCGCGATAGGCGCTGGGCCTCTGTTGCTGGTGCGCTCGGCGCCGCGCTTGCGTCTTGGTTCGGTCATGCCGGCATCAAAGCTTCGGCAGCGCGGCCGGTCTGTCAGAAATACGCCGCTTGCCGGCGTGATTTTAGCCAAGGCGGCATATCTGCAATGTCTGTTTAGAAAAAGCGACAATCGGCGTCGGAATACCGATACGGCATTTTCCCATCTGCTGGTGCCGGCGAAGCCTTAACGGCGGTAGCAAGATTCCCTTTATGATTTCGGCCTATTGCTCCTCACATGCGTAGGTCGAGTTTTAGTAAAATTGTAGCAGTTTGCGCGCTGTTGGCGCTTTCGGCTTGCGCCACCGCGCCCAGCCACATCAACAATGTCTGCGCCGTCTTCGACCAGAATGACGGCTGGTTTGACAATTGGCAGTCGGCGGCCGAGCGCGCATCCCAGAAATACAGCGTGCCGGTGCCAGTGCTGATGGCCACCGTGCGCAAGGAGTCCGGCTTTAAGAGCAACGCCCGGCCGCCGCGTACAAAGCTGCTCGGCTTCATCCCCTGGAAACACGTCTCGTCGGCCACCGGCTTCTCGCAGGCGCTGGACGGCACCTGGTCGCAATATCAGAGCGAGACCGGCAATTGGGCGGCACGGCGAACGAAATTCGCCGACGCCGTCGACTTCGTAGGCTGGTATCATTCCAAGACATCAGACAGCTACGGCGTCGCGCGCAACGACACCTACAACCTCTATCTCGCCTACTATCTCGGCTGGACCGCCTATGGCCGAGGCAATCGTGGCGATGCCGGGGTCCAGGGCTATGCACGGGCCACCGACAAGATGGCCCGCGATTATGCACAGCAACTGAGCCAGTGCGGCAACTAAAGTGTTGCCGCAACCGTCCTGGCTTTCACCGCGGCTTCTTGCCGAATACTTTGATGTATTCAGCCTCGCCGCCCTTGGCTAGCGCCTTTGCCTGCTTGACCCAGTCCTCGCGCTCGATACGGCCGTGGAATCTCAGATGATCGTCAACCCACTCGCGCTCTGCCTTCTTCCATGCGGCGACCTGAGCGTAGGTGAAGATGCCGAGACCATTGAGGATGCCCTCCGTCTTCGGGCCGACGCCGGAGATCAGCTTGAGGTCATCGGATTTGGCAGGCTTGGCGATGCCGGACGGGCGGTTCTTGTCGACATTTGCGCCGGCCAGACGGGTCTGCCTCGCCGCCGGCTCAGCAATTGGTGCCACGCGTGCGTTCTCCGCCTGGCGGCCGTCTCCAAGCGTCCTTGGCGTGAACGGCGCGGAGGTGGCGTTGGCGGGCTTCGGAGAGGCATCGCCAGTCTCGGAGACGTCGTCCCGAACTTCGTGCCGGCGGGCCCGTGAAACGGCTTCGGCCTCCTCGGCGGCCTCCCCCACGGCGTCGGCTTCCGCACTGGCCGTCTTGCCATGCGGCCGGTCGGGCGGAGTTCCGGCAAAGCCCGGACCGTCGCCATGGGGCGCATCATCCGGCACGCCCTCATTGGCGGCGTGTTCCTTGTCGAATTTGATCACCGGCTCCATGGTCTTGAGCACTTCGTCGGAAAGCCAGCACAGGCTCATATGGCCGTCGCCCAGGTTCTTGACCGGCGGCACCTTGGTCTCGCACAGATTGTCCGGCACCAGCTTCTTGTAGCCGCAGCGTGTCTGGAACGGGCAGCCGGACGGCGGGTTCATCGCCGAGGGGATGTCGCCCTCCAGCACGACATGTTTCTTGATCACGCTGGTGTCGGCAATCGGGATCGCCGACAGCAGCGCCTCGGTATAGGGGTGGTAGGGCGGTGCGAAGATCTGGTCTGTCGTGCCCTGCTCGACGATATAGCCGAGATACATGACGACGACGCGGTCGGCGATGTAGCGCACGACGGAGAGATCGTGGCTGATGAACAGCATCGTCGTCTTGTTCTTGCGCTGGATGTCCATCAGCAATTCGGTCACCGCCGCCTGCACCGAGACGTCGAGCGCCGAAACCGGCTCGTCGGCCACCACCACCTTGGCGTCACCGGCAAAGGCGCGTGCCACACCGATACGCTGCTTCTGGCCACCGGAGAGTTGGCGCGGTTTCCGGGTCTCGAAGGCACGCGGCAGCTTCACTAGGTCGAGCAGTTCCAGCATGCGTTTGCGCCGGTCGGCGACGGTCTTGCCAACATTGAATTTTTCCAGCGTGCGGATGATCTGCGATCCGACCGAATGGCTGGGGTTGAGCGTGTCGAATGGATTCTGGAACACCATCTGGATCGACGACACGGTGTCGACGCTGCGGCTCTCGATGCCGGTCGACTGGATTTCCTTGTTGCCCAGCGTCACACTGCCGGAACTGGCCGTCTCCAGCCCGAGCAGCACCTTGGCCAGGGTCGACTTGCCGCAGCCGGATTCGCCGACGATGGCGACCGTCTCGGATTCGCGCGCCATGAATGAGATCGTCTCGTTGGCCTTGACGACACGGCCCTCGCTCGAGCCGAACACCTCGCTGCCGCCGACCTTGTAGTATTTCCGGAGGTCCTCGATCTTGAGCACCGGCGCGCCGGGCACCACACGTTCATTGACCTTCTTGGCGCCGGGCGGCAGCGCTTCCCAGTCGATCTCGTTGAAGCGCACGCAGCGCGAGAAATGGCCTTCGTGTCCCGCGACCTCGATCATCGGGATCTCGGCGGCGTTGCAGACGCCCTCGACGAAATGGTGGCAGCGCGGGCCGAAATTGCAGCCCTTCGGCCGCTCGTGCGGCAGCGGCAATTGGCCGGGGATAGAGATCAGTGGCCGCGAGTTCTTGTCCGCGCCCGGCAGCGGGATCGAACGGAACAGCCCTTGCGTATAGGGGTGGCGCATCCGGTCGAAGACGTCCTTGATCTTGCCGGTCTCTACCGCCTCGCCCGAATACATCACCGTGATGCGGTCGCAGGTTTCCAGGATGAGGCCGAGATTGTGCGAGACGAAGATCATCGAGGTGCCGAACTTCTCGCCGAGACCCTTGACCAGATCGACGATGCCCGCCTCCACGGTCACATCGAGCGCGGTAGTCGGCTCGTCGAGCAGAAGCAGCGCCGGCTTCGACAGCAGCGCCATGGCGATGACGATGCGCTGCTGCTGGCCGCCGGAAAGTTGGTGCGGATAGGAGCGCATCATGCGCTCGGGATCGGGAAGCTTGACCGAGCGCACCATTTCGAGCGCTCTGGAATAGGCCTCTTCCTTCGACACCTTGTCGTGGATCAGCGGCACTTCCATCAGCTGCTGGCCGATCTTCATCGCCGGATTGAGGCTGGCCATCGGCTCCTGGTAAATCATGGCGATCTTGTTGCCACGGATGGCGCGCAGCTCCTCGTCGGAGAGCTCGCCCATGTCCTTGCCCTGGAACTTGATCTTGCCGCCGACGATTTTTCCGATGTTGGACAGGTCGCGCATGATGCCGAGCGACACGGTCGACTTGCCGCAGCCGGATTCACCGACGATGCCCATCGCCTCGCCCGGCATGACCGTGCAGGAAAAATCCATCACGGCCGGTATTTCGCCCTTGCGGGTGAAGAAGGAGATCGACAGGTTCTCGATCTCGATGATCGGCCCATTGGTCGGCCCATTGGTCGGCTTGGCGGGATTTCGAACTGCCTCGTTCATGGGTCGCTCCAATCCAAATTATACCAGATGCGGGTCAAGACCCGTCAATCAGTCTTTCATCGATTGCTCGCGCAGCGAATCGGCCAACAGGTTGAGCCCCAGCACGAACGACATCAGCGCGATCGTCGGCGGCAGCGCCGGGTGGATGAAGGAGCGCAGCAATCGGCTGGCGTCCTTGATCGCGGTGCCCCAGTCCGGGCTCTCGGGCGCAAGGCCGAGGCCGAAATAGCCCAGCGTGCCGAGCAGGATTGTGGTGTAGCCGATGCGCAGGCAGGCATCGACGATCAGCGGACCGCGTGCATTGGGCAGGATCTCCCACAGCATGATGTACCAGGGTGATTCACCGCGCGTTTGCGCCGCCGCCACATAGTCGCGCGTCTTGATGTCCATGGTCAGGCCGCGCACGATGCGGAACACGCCGGGGCTGGAGGCGAACACCACCGCCACGAAGATGTTGAGCTGATTGGGATCGATGTGGACGATGTGCAGCGGATCCCTGTCGAAGACGAGGCCGAGGTAGATCCAGCCGCCTATGATCAGCGTCAGACCAAGCAGGATGTAGATCCGGTCGGGCCGGTTCTTGTAGCGGGTCCAGAACAGCACGCTGAAAAAGATGATCGGAAACAGGAAGAAGACACCCGCCAGCGCATAGGGGATTGGCGTGTCCATGATGCCCGGCGTCACCAGCAGGTAGAACAGCAGAATCACCGGGAAAGCCAGCACCAGGTTGGCTAGGAACGACAGGACGGAATCGATCTTGCCGCCGTAATAGCCGGCCGGCAGGCCAAGCGTGATGCCGACCATCAGCGCGAAACCGGTCGCGGCGGGCGCGATGATCAGCACGATCTGGCTGCCATAGACCATGCGCGAGAACACGTCGCGCGCCAGCTTGTCGCCGCCGAAGAGATAGACGAGCCCCGATTGCGGTTCGATGGCGCCGGGCAGCGTGTCCTTCATGATCGGGATCTGGCCGAGCGGATCGAAAGGCGAGATGGTCGAGGCGAAGATCGCCGTGAACAGCCAGAACAGGCAGATGAAGACGCCCGCCATGCCGACGCCGCTGTCGAACAGCTGGCCATAGAGGGCCAGCTTCTTCTTGTAGAGAAAGCTCGCGCCCATGACGATGGCGAGCGCGACCCAGACCGCCCAGAAGCGCCAAAGCACTTCGAGGATGATGGTGGAGGCGCCGATATATTGAGCTTGCATGCGCCTTCTCCCTACTGAACGCGGATGCGCGGATTTAGGAACGCGTAGCCCACGTCGGAAATGAGCTGGGTGATCAAGACGATGAACACCGAGACCAGCGAACAGCCGAGCAGAAGATCGATGTCGTTGTTGCCGGCGGCCTCGACCAGCGTGTAGCCGAAGCCCTGGTAACGGAACATCACCTCGACGATGACGACGCCGGTGAGCAGCCAGGGGAACTGCAGCATGATCACGGTGAACGGGGCGATCAACGCGTTGCGCAGCGCGTGCTTGACCACCACGCTTTTGAAGGAAAGCCCCTTCAGGCGTGCCGTGCGGATATATTGCTGCGTCATCACCTCGACCATCGAGGCGCGCGTCATGCGCGCGATATAGCCGATGCCGTAGATCGCCAGGGTGATCACCGGCAGGGTGAAATTGTAGAAGGTGATGCCCTGGCTTGCCGAGGCGGCGGAGCCGTTCAGCCAGCCGAGCCAGGAGGCGAAGACGACGGTGAAGATGACGCCCGACACATATTCAGGCGTCGCCGTCGAGGCGATCGAGGCGACCGACAGCACGCGGTCGGTGCGCGAGCCCTCGCGCATACCGGCAAGAATGCCGATCAGCAGCGAAACCGGCACCATCACCGCCAGCACCCAGAACATCAGGATGCCGGTGGCGCCGAGCGCCGGGAACAACTTGGCCCCAACCGTGGTCTTGAACTTGGTCGAACAGCCAAAATCACCCTCGATGACGCCGGTGAATGTCGGCACCGTCGGGTCGTTGCAGAAGGAGAAACGCTGCGTCGTCTTCCCGGTCGCCGGATCCGTGATCGGCTGCTTGGGCAAGACGCCGAGCCACTGGCCGTAGCGGACGAAGAAGTTCTGGCGGTAGCCGTGATTGACCAGCCAGCTTTCGAGCTGCTCGGCCGATGTGTGCATTTCGGTCTGGCTGATCGCCAGCTTCTTAAGATTGGGTTCGAGATTGACGAGGAAGAAAACGACCAGCGTCAGGCACAGCATCGTGAGCAGAATAGTGCCGATGCGTCTGATGATGAATGAGAACATTGTGCCCCCCTGCCGGCCGGGTTGGGGTCAGATATGGTCAACCCTGTTTCGAAAACCTTGTGACGTCACGCCGCCGCTGCATCCAGTGCAACGGCGACGATCCTGCGAATACGAGGGGCCATTGGCCCCTCGTATCCGTCAAGCTGTGGGTCACGCCTGATCGAGCCAGACCTTGCCGAAGTCGTGCTCGTAGGTGGGGTGCATCGAGTGGTTCTTCACCTCGGGCTTGATGTTGATGTAGAGCTTGCGCCAGTAAGGCTGGATGATGATGCCGGACTCCTGCAGCATCGTCTCGATGTCCTTCATCACCACCTTGCGCTTCTCCGCATCGGCGATGCCGAGTGCCTCGTTGACCTTCTTGTCGAAGTCCGGATTGGCATAGGCCGTCTCGTTCCAGGCTTCGCCGGAGCGGTAGGCGATGGCGATGACCTGGATGCCAAGCGGACGCATGTTCCAGTTGGTCTCCGAGAACGGGTACTTCGTCCAGTCGTTCCAGAAGGTCGAGCTCGGCAGCACGGTGCGCTTCACCTTGATACCGGCCTCGCGCAGCTGGGCCGCGATCGCGTCGGTGGTGTTCTTGTGGTAGTCCTCGTCATTGCTGATCAGCTCGTGCTCGAAATCGATCACGCCGGCTTCCGTCAGCATCTGCTTGGCCTTGGCCATGTCGCGCTTGATCTTCGGCAGTTCGACATATTCCGGATGGATCGGCGCGACATGGTGGTTTTCGGCCGGCGTGCCGGCATTGCCGTAGCCGAGCTGCAGCACGACCGAATTGTCGACGGCAAGGCACATCGCCTGGCGCACCTTCTGGTCGCCATAGGGCTTGGCATTGACGTTGAAGCGAGAGACCACGGTTGCCGCGGTCACGACTTCCGATGCCGGCGCGCCGACGCCTTCGATGATCTTGACGTAATCGGCCGTGGTTTCGTGGTTGGTCTGCACTTCGCCCGATTCGAAGGCCGAAACCGTCGCGGCCGGATCGGTGCCATAGTCGATGAACTCGACGCCATCGAGGAAGGCTTCGCCCTGCCACCACTTGCCGGTCGTGCGGCGCTTGTAGACCACCTTCTGGCCGACATCATAGGAGACGAGCTCGAACGGGCCGGTGCCGATCGGGCAGTTCTTGAAGTTGGCGCCCTTCTCGTCGAAGCTCTTGTGGACGACGAGGCCGGGATAGTCGCACAGATTCGGGATGATGGCGATGTCGGGCTTCGACAGCTTCAGCTTGACGGTCATGTCGTCGACCTTGACCACGGACCCTTCGCGCAACTTCTTGGTCTTCTCGTCGACGAGGCTGCCAAGGCGTCCCGGCATCGAGTTGCCTTCCGCTGATTTGTCGGCCCAGCGCGAGAAATTGTAGACCACGTCGTCGGCGGTGAACTTGTCGCCATTGTTCCATTCGACGCCAGGCCGCACATGCAGCGTGTATTCGGTGGCGTCGTCGTTGATGTCCCAGCTTGCCAGGAGATAGGGCGCGAAGGTGTACTCCTTGGTGTATTTCACCAGCGGCTCGAGCGCCTGGCGCTCGGCGTTGGAAATCTCGGACCAGTCGGCTGTACGCGGATCCTTGGGATCCTTGATCGACATCGCCACCTTCAGCACGCCGCCCTTCTTGCCCTTGACGTCCTCGGCCTTGGCCGGGGTCGGAGCGGCTAGGCCGAGCAGGCCGTAGGCCATGGCCGTCGACGCGCCGAAGACGCTGGCGAGCGCGAGGAATTCGCGGCGATCGACCTTGCCCGACTTGGCCTCTTCGGCCATCGCCAGGATGTGATCCGGAACGCTGTCGCCGTTGCTCTTATAGATTGTCATGACTAACTCCCATTGTTGGCTTTCCGCCGATTAACATTCCGCATCCGGGCCATGATGTCAAAGACGGCGTGGATTGGGAACATGTTAGCGAATGTGCAACTTTGGGAGGGGAGCGGTTCGCGCGATAGCGACAGTCTTGGCGCAAAATTGCTAGTGCGCCCAGATTTCGCCAAAATCTCTTTTGGCGATTAAACTGAGACATTCGCACCGGTTGCGACAGCGCCAGTTGCGGCCAGGACGAGGGCCAGGGCGTCAATATTCCTTCTCGTAAAATATGCCGCCCTTGGCTTCGCCGGCATCCGTCGCCTCACCGCGCAATTTGACGCCGCGCCCGACATTGAGGTCGATGGTCGCCTTGCCTGAACCCGGCTTGTCGCCCTTCTGGATCGTCACATAGGTGCGGTCGTTCAGGTACTTGCCGGCCGAGACCGCTGTGCCACCCTTCTCATCGGTGGTGACGTCGAGATCGTCGACGCCAATGGCGCCGCGCAGATTCTCCAGCAGCGACGTAGAGCCGCCGACACCAGCCAGTTGCCCGGCCGCTTCGGCCAGCTGCGCAATCTGCAGCGGCGAAAGGTTCGACATCGACCGCCCGAAGATCAGTTGCGCCAGCACTTCATCTTCCGGCAGCGCCGGCACCGAACTGAAGGTGAATTTCGGATTGGTCGCCTCGCCCGAGACCACGATGGTGACGGTTGCGCCGGTCGTGGTCGTCGTCGCCGTCAGGTTGAGATAGGGCACCAGCGAGCCGGAGAACCCGACCGTGCCTTCGGTGAAGGTCAGCCGCTTGCCAAGGATCGACAGCCGGCCGCGCTGCAAGGTGAAGGTGCCGACGGCTTGCGGCGACGAGGCCGGGCCGGTCAGTTTGAGCGAGCCGCCGAGTTCGGCGTCGACACCCCTGCCCTGGATGAAGATCTGGTTCGGCGCATTGACCGTGACGTCGAGCGCAAGGCCGCTGCCGCCGCTCTTGCCGCTGGTCGTCGCTGGGCGCAGCGCCTTGTCCTGCGCCTTGACCGGGCCTGGCGCATTCTTGTGCTTGACGTCGAGCGCCGAGAGCGAGCCCGGCAATTTGTCCGGAACCGTGATGACGGTCTTGGCCAGGTTGACGGTGCCGGCAATCGCCGGTGCCGAAGTCAGCGGCCCCTTGATCGTCAGGTCGCCGCCAAGGTTGGCGGTCACCACGCGTCCATCCGTGTAGCGGCCATCGGTGAGCTTGATCGACAGGTCGGCCGGGAACCCTTGCGCCGGATTGATGCCGACCGTACCGCTGGCCGACAGGCTGCCGCGCGTCGACAGCGTCCCGGTCAACCGATTGATCCTGGCGACGCCGTTGCCTATCGAGACATCGGCCGCGATATCGTTGACGGCAAGGCCCGAGCGTGCGTCGACCAGCCGCGCGCCCGAGGTTTTGACGCTGCCGCCGATCACGGGCGATGTCGCCGGACCGCGCACCTGAACATTGACGTTGGCATTGCCGGTCAACGACAGGCCCTGTGCGGCAAGCTTCTCACTGAGCAGGCCGAATGGCGCGGCACCGTTGAAGTCGAGCGCCAGCGCCGGCGTGCCCGCTGTCGTCACCGTGCCGCCGCCCTTGAGACCAAGGCCAGCCCCGTCGCTGATATTGGCGTTGAAGGCCAGCTTGTTGCCGGCAAAGGTGCCGGACGAGGAAACACTGACCGCGCCGACGCCCGCGCCACGGGTCTGCGATGTCTGCACGCTGGCGGCGTCTATGTTGAAGGCAATGGCGGGGCTCGCCGGTGCACCAGTCACCTTCACCGTGCCGGAGATGGAACCAGCGGCATCGAGCCCGGGCGAAAAACTGTTGGCGAGCGACATCGGCACGCGCGCTAGCACTGCATTGATGTCGAGCGCCTGCCCGACCTTGCCGGTTACCGTCGCGGTGCCGCCGCCAAGGTTGAGCACCAGCCTGTCCAGCGTCGTCGTGCCGTTGGCGATGCTGACGGTCGAGGCCTGGGCGATGGCCGCCTTGATTCCCTGGACGGTCGCCTGCCCCGAAGCGAGCTCGATGGTGGTGGTGCCGCCGGCCACCTTCACGCGGCCCGCCGCCTTGGCCGGAATGCCCTTGACCGTCGCGCCGCCGGAGAAGCCGGTCCAGTCGCCATCGCGCTTCAAATCGACATCGATGCCGCTGATCACGGTGCCGCCCGATGTGACGGTGTCGGCGCGGATCTTGCCGGAGATGACTGGCGCCCCGAGATAGTTGGCGATCAGCGCATCGATGGAAACGGCTTTCGCCTGGAGATCGCCACGCGTGATCGAGGCGGTAGCCGCCTTGATGGCGACTTGGGGTGCCGCGCCTTTCCTGGAGAAGGCGATCGTGCCGCGCACGTCGCCTTCCGCCTTTTCCAACGCCAGCGCGGCGAGCGGGCCGATATCGGGCAGGTCGAGCGAGATGGAGCCTTCAGGCACGAACTTGTCGTCCAGTGCCAGATCGCCGGAGATCCTGTTTTTGCCCAGCGACAGAAGCAGGCCGTTGATGGCGCTCTTGCCGCCGGCGGTTGCCAGCACGGCACTCCCCTGCAGCGCCTGGCCGGCGACAATGCCGGTGAGCTGCACATTGGCCGCCGGGTTGGCGGCATCGGCCTTGCCGGTGGCGGTGAGCTTCAATCCGGTGATCTCGCGCGATGCCACCGAGAGCTTGTCGCTGTTGACGGTAAGCGACAGGTCCGGTGCCATGGTCGGCCCTTGCGCGCTGAGCGCGAAAGCGATGGCGCCCCTGGCATCCTTCGACAATGGCGAGATGTCGCTTAGCGTCCCCCTGATGTCGGCGGTCACTTTGTTGTCGGCAAGGCTTGCCTGCCCGTCGGCGCTCAGCGCGCCCGAAGTCAGTTTCAATCCACCCAGGTTGAGATTGCCGTTGGGCTCGCGCTTCAGCGTGGCGCTTATCTCGGCGCGGTCGCCAAGCATGCCGCGTGCCGCCGCTGGCAAGGCCGATGATGGCGCATCCGCCTTCAGGTTGAGGTCGATGGCACCGTCACGCAGCGATACCTGGCCGGCGACCTGGCTGCTGAGGGCATCGCTTTTCAGCGAGCCGCTGTCGATGGCGACGGCGTCGGCGCTCAGCCGGGCGTTGAGCGCCGCCGTGACCTTGCCCGCCATGAGTGGCGCGATCGTTGGATTGTCGAGCCCAACCTTGTCCACCGACACCGTTCCGGAAACCGGCCCGGCGCGATTCCTAAGATCGAACGCATCCGAGTGCAGCGTCAGGGTAAGTCCGTCCACCTTCGCAGGGTTGGTGACGACCGAGGGCAGGATCGCGGAAAGGTCCAGCCGGGCATGCGTGCTTTCACCCGCAATTTTTGCCGACACTGATCGGACCTCGATCTTGACCGGACTCTCGGCGCTTCCGACCGTCAGCGGCAGGCTGGGGCCGGACGAGGTCAGATCGATCGCGAAATCGTTGGCCCCATTCGGGTTGATGGTGCCGGCGGCCTGGCCGGAGACCTTGTCGCCGGAGAGGGTGGCATGGTCGACCGCGACGCCGCCGGCAATCGTGTAGCTGCCGACCGCATCGACGGCGAGCGGTCCGAGCCCTGCCTGTCGCGTCTGGCTGGTCTCGGCGCCGGCCAGTTTCGCGTTGAACCGGATGTCGGGAGACGCCGACGTTCCGCTCACTTCAGCGATACCGTCAAGCGTTCCCGCGGCATCCAGGCCCGGCAAAAACGCATTGGCAAGGGCGGCAGGCAAAGCGGAGACCTGTGCCGCAAGATCGAGCGTCTCGCCGGCGCTGCCCGACAGCGCCACCTTGCCGCCGCCAATATCGAGCGCCAGCTTGTCGATCTTGGCCGTGCCGTCGGCGATGGTCAGAGCCGACGGTTCGGCAATCGCCGCCTTGATGCCGCGAATGGTGGCTTCGCCCGAGGCGATCTCGACGCTGGTGGTGCCCTCGGCGATCTTCACCCGACCGGCAGCGGTAGCCGGAATGCCCGCGATCGTGGCGCCGCCGGTGAAATTGGTCCAGTCGCCGTCGCGCTTGAGATCGACGCCGATGCCGCCGATTTCGGTGCTTCCCGAAGTGACCGCATCGGCCTTGATGGTGCCCGAGATCGCCGGCGCCTTGAGATAATTGGCGACCAGCGCATTGATGGCGATCGCCTTGGCCGTCACCTCGCCACGCGCAACCGACGCGCTCTTGGCATCGATGGCAATGGAAGGCGCGTCGCCGTCCTTGGCGAAGAGGATGGTGCCGTTGATGTCGCCGGTCACCGCCTGGCCGGCGAGCGCGGCCAACTGGTCGATGGCAGGCGCGGCGAGTGTCAGCGTGCCCAAGGGCATGAACTTGTCGTCGAGCGCCAGGTCGCCTGAGACCTTGTTGTCGCCCAGCGAAACAAGGAAGCCGTTGATCGAACGCTTACCCTCGCTGGTCACCAGGGCCGCCTTGATGTCGAGCGGCTGGTCGTTGACGGCGCCGGTCAGCGAGACGTTGGCGGAAGGGTTCGTTATGTCGGCTTTGCCGCTCGCGGTCAGCTTGATGGCCTTCACCGTGCGGCCCGAAGCGGTCAGGCTGTCGCTGTCGGCGCTAACAGTGAAATCCGGCGCGGTGATCGCGCCGGTGGCCGACAGCGCGAAATCGACCCCGCCGGCAACCGGCACGCCGACCGTCGGCGACAACACCGAAACGTCACCCAATTTGCCCTTGATGTCGGCCTGGATGTCCGTGCCTTGCATGCTGGCCGTACCGCTGGCGCTGAGCGATCCCGAAGTGAGTTCGATGGAGTTCGCGGCGAAAGAACCTTGCGGATCGCGCGATGCGGTGGCCGAGAATTTTACCCGCCCGCCGAGCACCGAGGCGATCTGCTGCGGGAACGCGGTCGCCACGGCATCGGCGTTCATTTTGAGCTGCATCGACATGTCGGCGAGCGCTACCGTCGCCGTCAGCGACGCATTGAGCGCATCGGAGCGCAGCGTACCTTGATCGATGGCAATAATGGCGTCCTTGCTGATTGAACCGGCCAGATCGACGTTGACCTTGCCGGTGATCAGCGGCGCCAACGTCGCGACGTCGGTTTTCAGGCCGCCCGCCTCCAGCTTGACGGCAACCGGGCCGGCGCGATTCTGGATATCGAAACCATCGGAATGGATCTGCGCCGCCAGATCGTCCAGCCGCGTGCCGCCGACGACGATCGAAACGAACGAGGCGCCGATGTCGACGATCGGCGCCTTGCCGTCGCCGAAGGCGCGCGCGGTGGCGTTCTTGATCGCGAGCGTGATCGGCTGCGCCTTGCTGCCGACGCTGATCACCACGGGCGGGCCCTTGGCGGCGAGTTCGACCGACAGGTCGCTGGCGCCGGCAGGATCGGCAATGCCGGAGGCAGTGCCGTGCACCGCATCGCTCTCGATGCTGGCCCGGTCGATGCTGATGCCGCCAGCGGATGTGGCGGTGCCCGCTACATCGAAGCTGGTCTTGCCGGCGAACAGCGACTTCAGGTTTTCCGGCAGGAAGCGCGCAAAATCGCCATCGCCCTTCGCCTCGACATGATTGCCCTTGTCGGTGAGCTGGTGCCGGCCGGTGAGTTGGGTGACGATCCGATGGTCGACGAGGAAGGTGCCGACACCACTCCAGTTGGCAAGCGGCCCGCTGCCCGAAACCACGATGTCGACCGGTGGCGCATCCTGCAGCTTGAGCAGGTTGGCAATGATGCCGCCGGCCGGTTCCGACGCCTTGAGGTCGAGGTCCAGCTTGTTGTCGGCGGGTGCGAAATGGATCTTGGCATCGACATTGCCCTGTTTGCCGTCGTGGCGGGTGACGTTGAGCACCGTCTGGACCGCCAGTGGCGCGGCATCGGCCTTGAGCATTCCCTTGGCCGCGAGCTCGGCGATGCCGCTGCCGGCCAACTGCTCGCCAAGCGCGATTTCCGGCAGGTCGATCTGCTTGATGTCGATGGAGACCGGCAGCGTCGTCGTGCCGCTTTGCGCCGGCGGCTGCGTGCCGGCCACCGGCAGGCGTGCAAGCTCGATGCGCTCGGCCGCGATGCGGTCGGCGCTGAAGCTTTTCGACAAAAGTGCCGTCGGCGACCAGTCGACGGCCACCTTGCGCGCCACCAGCCAGGCGCCCTCGCGATCCTCAAGCACGACATGGTCGATGCTGAGCGCGCCCGACCAGATGCCGTCGATGCCGCTGACGGTGACCTTTCGGTCGTCGCTCGAGGCCAGCCGCGAAATGATGCCGGCGAGGTTGTCGCGCCCGCGCTCGGTCTTGGTCAGCACGACCAGCGCGCCTATCGCACCCGCGACCACGATCAGCAGGGTGTAAAGGACAATGCGAAGGATGCGCCAGACCGTCTTCATCGTCAAAACGCCTGGCCAATGCCGGCATAAATGCCGAAATGCGGGTCGCCGGGATCCCGGTTGAGCGGCACGGCCGCGTCGATGCGTAGCGGTCCGAACGGCGTGACATAGCGCAGCCCGACGCCGGCGCCGACCTTGACGTCGGAGAAGTTGGGAACCGACCTGGTCGATACCGTACCGGCATCGATGAAGGGCACGATGCCGATCGTGTCGGTGACGGCGATACGCATCTCCACCGAGGTTTCGAAGAAGGAGAGGCCGCCGATCGGCTGGCCGGTGAAATCCTTCGGACCTATGCCCTGATAGGCATAGCCGCGCACCGAACCGCCGCCGCCGGAATAGAAGCGCCGGTCGGCCGGAACGTTCTGCAGCCCGGTGCCGACGATCGAGCCGACTGTGACGCGTTCCGCCAGCACGAACTTCGACGCGGTGTCCAGCGACTGATAGGCCGAGCCCTCGCCCTTCAGCTTGAGGAAGGCGGCACCACTCAATATGTCGTAGCTCGGCTCGGCATAGGCGAGCACCCTGAAGCCCTTGGTCGGGTTCAACCTGCTGTCCCTGTTGTCATAGACATATTGCAGCGGAACGCTGGCGATCAGGTAGGTGTGCTTGCCGAAGGCGTCGTGGATGCGTGAATAGTCGAGCGCGACCTCGGCCGATACGATCTGCTTCTTGTCGAGTTCATAGGACAGGCCGGCGCTGCCCTTGACCGAGAAATGGTCATAGGCGTCCGGATGCTCGAGCACGGTCTTCACGCTGGCGAAGAACTTCGACGCCGGCCCGATCACGCCGGGCTTCTCGAACATGATGCCGGCATTGTAGTTCAGTTCGGACAGATTGTTGCTGCCGATGCCGCTGATGGCGCCGTCGATGCGCAGCTTTTCGGCGCGGCCAAATAGGTTGCGATGGCCCGAGTAACCTTCCAGGCCAAGCCCCTCGGTGTTCGAGAAGGTGCCGCCGAGGCCGTAATAGCGCGGCTTGCGCTCGCTGACTTGGACGCCGATCGGGATGTTGCCGTCGGCGTCGAGCTTGTCGGCTTCCTTGAAGGTCACGCTGTTGAAGACCTCGAGCGCCAGCAGCCTGTCGCGCGCGTCGCTGATCTCCTGTGGCGAGTATTGCTTGCCGCGCTTCAGCCCGGTCATGTATTCTGTGAAGTCGCGGTCGACCTTCTCGGTGCCTTCCACGGTGGTCGCGCCATAGCCGGCGACCGGCCCGGCTGCGACCGTCAGCGTCACGTCGAGCGTCGATGTGGCATGGTCGGCGACGATCTGCCGGTCGGTCACCTTGGCCAGGGGCCTGCCCTGCTCCATCAGCGTCCGCACGATCAGCGCCTCGGCCTTGAGCACCGCGCCCGATCCGGCGTCGCCACCTGATATCAGGCCGTAATCGGCGCTCATCAGCCCCGCCGCGTCGCCCTCCAGCCTGATATTGCCAAGGGTGAATTTGGGGCCGGCCGAGATGGTGATCGCCACTGGAATGGGCTGCGGACCCTTGAATTCGGCGTCCGGCGGCAGTTCGTCGAGCGGCTTGCCGTCGATGGTGATGGTGACGACGCCTTCATAGCGGGCATCGGCATAAAGCGCCGCCACCAGCTGTTCGCGGTCGCTGCGCGCCTTGGTCATCAGCCCGAGCGAGCCCGAAACCGGCCGGTCCTCGTCGCCCTTCAGCGCCGAGGCATTTTCGAGCTTCTTGACGAGATCCTTGTCGGCATCGGGTGCGGAGATGGTCACCGCGTAGCGCAGGGGATCGACAATGTCAGCGTCCTCGTCTTTAGACGACCCCCACAGCTTGATGCCGAAAAGCTCGAACGCGGCCGCGTGCCTCGATTCGCAAAGCAGCGCCGTCCCGCACATCATGGCCAAAAGCAGGGCGCGCGGAAGCACGCGCCTTGGCGCGGTCCCTCGTGACATCTGCTCTTCATACGCCGGCATTAAGACAACCTAATTCGTAAACCTAAAATTGGAATGAAGTTCTGAAGCGCTCGTAAAGGGGCCACAATCCAATTGTCTGAAATAGGACGGGCTTGGAATTCACACCTTCTGCGTTTCCGCAAGAATGCGTGATCCCCTGTCCTATGGAGGTTACTGTCGCATACCGGTCCTTGGCCGGAAAATAAACCGTTGGCGGGCGGCACCTGCCGCGTTCGCGCGTTGACAAGCCCGACTGAAGCTTGATCATGCCCGGACGTCTGCAATTGTCTGGAGGGGTGTTATGGCAATGCGCGCGGCTCGTGGTCTGTCGATTCTCGTCCTTCTCTTCTTCGCCTGGGCCACCGCGTTAGCCTGGAACGGCGTCGCGCAAGCGGCCGAGGCCCGGCGCATCGCAACGACCGACAATTCCGACTATTTCGGTTTCGACCTCAGGTCGGACCAGAACGTCACGCTCGACCAGTGCAAGACGACATGTCTCGGCGATCCGGCCTGCCGCGCCTTCACCTACAACACCAAGGCCAAATGGTGCTTTCTCAAATCCGACTATAACCAGTTGAAATCCTTCAACGGCGCGATCGCCGGCAAGGTCGTCAACATCGACGGGGACCCGGACATCGGCGCGCCGCCCGAACTCGCCTTCTTCCCCAACTGGATGGCCGACCAGGCCCAGCAATACCGCAGCAAGCTGCTCGGGCCGGCCTTTGACAAGCCGACCGAGGGCATGGCGGCTCTTACAAATGCCGCCGAACAGGCCGTATTGGCTGGCGACCATCGCTCCGCCATGCGGAAATACGAGGCCGCGGTCTCGGTCATGCCGGACGATGGCCAGCTCTGGCTCAAGCTGGCGCGCGAAACCCTGGCAGTGCAGCCCACCGCCAACACCTCCGAAGCCTCGACTTTGCCCGCAAACGGCACATCGGCCGCCTTCAACGCCTACAAGCTGCTGCGCACCACCAAGACACGCGCCGAAGTGCTGGCGCTGCTCGGCAATGGTCTCGACAAGCGCGATCTCTACCGTCCGGCGCTGCAAGCCTATGAAGCCAGCCTTGCGCTGGAAAGCTCGCCCGCGGTCCAGGCCGAGTATGCCGATCTCAAGGCCCGCAAGGGGTTCCGTGTCATCGATCACTCTGTCGATGCCGACACCAGCGCGCCGCGCATCTGTGCGCAATTCTCCGAGGATCTGGTCAAGACCGGCGTCGATTACTCGCAGTTCGTCACCGTCGACAACTCGCCGCCGAAGGGCGTCGAGGCCAAGGACAAGCAGATCTGCGTCGAAGGGCTCGAACACGGCCAGCACTATGACGTGACCTTCCGCGCCGGCCTGCCGGCCGCGATCGGCGAAGTGACCGCCGCCCCCGTGGTGCTGTCGATCTATGTGCAGGATCGCGCGCCGTCCGCCCGCTTCACCGGCGACAGCTTCGTGCTGCCGGCAGGCGCGCGCCGCGGCATCCCGATCGTCACCGTCAACATGAATGGCGCCGAGATGAAGCTCTACCGCATCGGCGACCGTTCGCTGGCGCAGCTTCTGTCGGGTTACCAGTTCCTGCACCAGCTCGATGGCTATGACATCTCCAACATTTCCGAGCAGATGGGCGCGCCGGTCTGGCACGGCCAGCTCGACATCGTCAACGACCTCAACAAGGAAGTCACCACCTCCTTCCCGGTCGACGAAGCGCTGCCGCAGCGCAAGCCCGGCGTCTATGTGCTGACCGCCAAGGCCGTCAACGACAAGAGTGACGACTACGGTTCGCTGGCCACGCAGTGGTTCGTCGTCTCCGACATCGGCCTGTCGACCTATACCGGCCAGGACGGGCTCAATGTCTTTGCCCGTTCGCTGGGCAGCGCCAAGCCGATTGCCGGCGCCGAACTGACGCTGGTTGCCCGCAACAACGAGGTTCTCGGCACCGCGACATCGGATGCCGACGGCCACGCCGTCTTCAACCCCGGCCTGACGCGCGGTGACGGCGGCATGGTGCCGGCCGTGCTGATGGCCAAGCAGGGCGACAATGATTTCGTCTTCCTCGACATGGCCAAGGCCGGCTTCGACCTGTCCGACCGTGGCGTCACCGGACGCGCCGCACCGGGCGCGCTCGACGTCTATGCCTGGACCGAGCGCGGCATCTACCGCGCCGGCGAGGATGTCCATGTCGCCGCCCTTGCCCGCGACGGCGCGGCCAAGGCGGTCGAGAACCTGCCGCTGACATTCATCTTCTCGCGTCCCGATGGCGTCGAGGACCGCCGCATCGTCAGCGACGGCGCCTCGGCCGGCGGCCACGCCGTCGACCTGCCGCTCGAACCCAACGCCATGCGCGGCACATGGTCGGTGTCGATCTACACCGACCCCAAGCAGCCGGAGGTTGCCAGCCAGATGTTCCTGGTCGAGGACTTCGTGCCGGATCGCATCGAATTCGACATGAAGGCCGACAAGCAGGAGATTGCGCGGGGCGAAACCGCCAACATCGACATTGACGGCCGCTTCCTCTATGGCGCGCCGGCGGCGGGCCTGGCGCTGGAAGGCGAATTGACGCTGTCGACGTCGCGCGACTGGGACCGCTTCCCAAACTTTTCCTTCGGCCTCGCCGACGAACAGTCGGCGCAGCCGACGGTCACGCCGCTCACCGATCTGCCGGTGGTTGGCGATGACGGCAAGGCGACCTTCCCTGTTACCGTCGACCAGTTGCCCTCGACCACCAAGCTGGTCGACGGCAAGGTGACGGTGCGCATGCGCGAAACCGGTGGCCGCGCCATCGAGCGCTCGCTCAACATCGGCATCCGCCCGCAAGGCCATATGATCGGCATCCGTCCGGATTTCGCCGACGGTGAAGTGCCGCAGGGCGGCACGGCCAAGTTCAGCCTGATCGCCGTCGATCCCGATGGCAAGCGAGAGGCGCTGAAGGGCGCGCAGTGGACGCTGGTTAAGGTCGAACGCAATTATCAGTGGTATCGCTCCAACAACTCCTGGAACTACGAGCCGGTGAGCTTGACCAAGTCGATCGCCAACGGCCAGGTCGACCTCAACGCCGATGGCGACGCCACGGTCTCGGTACCCGTCGACTGGGGCCGGTACAGGCTCGAAGTCGAGACATCGGACCCCGAGGGACCGGCGACCAGCTACGAGTTCGACGCCGGCTGGTATGTCGCCTCGACCACAACCGAAACGCCTGACGGCCTGGAGATTGCCCTCGACAAGGATAACTATGCCGCGGGCGAAGTGGCCAAGCTGAAAATCTCGCCGCATTTTGCCGGCGAGCTTCTGATCAACATCGGCTCCGACAAGCTGCTGAAGACCATCACGGCGACCGTCCCGGCCAACGGCAGCACCGTCGATATCCCCGTTGGCGACGACTGGGGCGCCGGCGCCTATGTAACGGCAACCCTGTTCCGGCCGGGCGATGCGCAGGAAACGCGCATGCCCTCCCGCGCTATCGGCGTGAAATGGCTGACGGTCGATCCGGGCGCCAAGAAGCTTGCCGTCACGCTCACGCCGCCGGATAAGACAATGCCGCGCCAGCAGCTGTCGATCCCGGTTTCCGTCGCCGGCGTGCAGCCGGGCACAAACGCCTATGTCATGGTTGCCGCCGTCGATGTCGGCATCCTCAATTTGACCAACTACAAGGCGCCGGACCCGGAGAACTGGTTCTTCGGCCAGCGCATGCTGGGCATGGAGATCCGCGACATCTATGGCCGCCTGATCGACGGCTCGCTGGGCACCACTGGCAAGCTCAGGACCGGCGGTGACGGCGCCAACATGCAGGCGCAAGGCAGCCCGCCAACCGAAAAGCTGGTCGCCTTCTTCTCCGGCATCGTCCAGCTCGATGACGACGGCAAGGCGCGGGTCGACTTCGACATTCCGCAATTCAACGGCACCGTGCGCGTCATGGCTGTCGCCTGGACCAAGGAAGCGGTCGGCCATGCCCAGTCGGACGTGATCGTGCGTGATCCCATAGTGATCACCGCCGGCCTGCCGCGCTTCCTGGCGCCTGGCGACAACGCCGTCATGCGGCTCGACGTCGCCGACACCGACGGCCCCGCCGGCGACTATGCGCTGTCGATCGATACCACTGGCGACCTGTCGACAGGCGAAAAGCCCCTGCCGCAGAAGCTGACGCTCGCCCAGGGCAAGCGCCAGACCTTGACCGTGCCGCTGATCGCAAGGACGGCGGGCAATGCCTCGCTCACCATCAAGCTGGCGCACGCCGATGGCACCAAGGTCGAGCAGACGCTCTATGTGCCTGTGCGCCCGGCTCAATTGCCGGTCACCACGCGCCTTGTGGTCGACCTCAAGGGCAATGGCGGCGCGCTGCGCGTCGACAAGGAACTGCTGGCGGCAAGCCTGCTTGAAGGCGCTTCGGTCAGCGTCGGCGTTTCGCAGGCGGCGGCCTTCGACGTGCCTTCACTGCTGATGACGCTCGATCGCTACCCCTATGGGTGCGCCGAGCAGACCACCAGCCGTGCCATGCCGCTTCTCTACGTCAACGAGATGGCATCGGGCGTCGGCATGGAAAACGACCCTGACCTGCACGGCCGCGTCCAGGACGCGATCTACAAGGTCCTGAGCTACCAGTCCTCGAGCGGCAGCTTCGGTCTGTGGGGTCCAGGCTCCGGCGATTTGTGGCTCGACGCCTATGTCAGCGAGTTCCTGACCAGGGCGCGCGAGCAGAAATACGATGTGCCGGCTCTTGCCATGAACCAGGCGCTGAACAACCTGCAGAACTCGCTCGGTTACGACCAGAGCGTACAGGACCGCGGCAGCGAGATCGCTTACGCCCTCTACGTGCTGGCCCGCAACAAGAAGGCCTCGATCGGCGATCTGCGCTACTACGCCGACACCCAGCTCGAAGCCTTCTCGAGCCCGATGGCCGTCGCCCAGCTGGCGGCGAGCCTGGCGCTCTATGGCGACACGCAGCGTTCGGAGGCGACGTTCAAGACCGCGCTGCAGCTCGCCAAGTCGAGCACCGACTACGACTGGTACCGCTCCGACTACGGCTCGGCGTTGCGTGACGGCGCGGCGATGCTGTCGCTGGCGGCGGAATCGAAGCCGGTATCGACCATCGTGCCCGAGCTGATCAAGCTGGTGACAAGGAAACGCGCCGAAGTCCGCTGGACCAGCACCCAGGACGATTCCTGGATGCTGCTGGCGGCGCGTGCGCTGAAGGAGGGCAATGATTCGCTCGCGTTGACCGTCAACGGCGCGCCGCATTCCGGCGGCTATTCCAACCAGGTCAACGGCTCCGACCTGGTCGACAGCCCGCTCGAAATCGCCAACACCAGCAAGATCCCGCTGCAGGCCGTCGTCACCACCGTGGCCTCGCCGATCCAGCCTTTGCCGGCCGGCGGTGACGGCTTCACCATCGCTCGCACCTACTACAAGCTGGACGGCACCGAAGCCAATGTGACAGAGGCAACCCAGAACGAACGCTATGTCGTCGTGCTCAAGGTGACCGAGCAGAACAGCTGGCCGTCGCGCCTGCTGGTCACCGACCTGTTGCCGGCCGGCTTCGAGATCGACAATCCAGGCCTGGTCTCCAGCGCCCAGCTGTCGAACTTCTCCTGGCTGGCACAGACCGACGCCGCCCATCTCGAATTCCGCGACGACCGTTTCGTCGCGGCATTCAATCCGGCCGACGGCGATCACGACCACAATCTGACGCTCGCCTATGTCGTGCGCGCCGTGACGCCGGGCACCTACGCCCATCCGGCGGCAACGGTTGAGGACATGTACCGTCCGCAATATTCGGCCCGCACCGCCACCGGCATGATGGAGATCAAGGCGCCGTAAGGTGCTGTGAAGATGAACAGGACGATCGCGCTGCCCCTCATTGCCCTGCCGGGCCTTTCTCCCCGTATAGTGACGGGGAGAAAGGGGCTAGCGTCGACCGCCGCGACAGGTCCCTTCTCCCCGTCACTATACGGGGAGAAGGTGCCGGCAGGCGGATGAGGGGCAGCGCCATGCTCTCCAAGAGAACCCTTCGTCGTTCGGCCATCGTGGCAGCCTCTCTCGCTGGCTTCGCGGCAACCGCCGTCGTCGCCCTCTGGGAGCTCGACCGCGCTTTTCCGCCACCATTGCCGGCGACGCTCACCGTCTCCACCGAAGTCCAGGACCGCGACGGCCAGTTGCTGCGCGCCTTCGCCACGCCGGACGGCTACTGGCGGCTCGAAACCCGGCTCGACCAGGTCGACAAGCAGTTTGTCGACATGCTGGTCACCTATGAGGACAAGCGCTTCTGGGACCATGAGGGCGTCGATGTGCTGGCGCTGGCCCGCGCCGCCGGCCAGTTCGCCACCAGCGGCCATATCGTTTCCGGCGGCTCGACCCTGTCGATGCAACTCGCCCGCCTGATCGAGCCGCGCGAGAGCCGCAGCGTCGGCTCCAAGATCAAGCAGATGTTGCGCGCCATCCAGATCGAGCGGCGGCTGTCCAAACGCGAGATCCTCGAGCGCTACCTGACGCTGGCGCCCTATGGCGGCAATCTGGAAGGCGTGCGCGCCGCTTCGCTCGCCTATTTCGGCAAGGAACCGAAGCGGCTGACGGTTTCAGAGGCCGCGCTTCTCGTCGCTCTCCCGCAATTGCCGGAGAAGCGCCGGCCTGACCGCAATCTCCAGATCGCCCATGCAGCGCGCGATCGTGTGCTGAGCCGCATGGTCTCGTCAGGCCTGATCGGCGAACGCGAGGCGGCACGCGCGGCACTCGACGATGTGTCGGGGCTGCGCCGTACCTTGCCGGCGCTTGCCGCGCATGCCGCTTATGCGATGCTGCCCAGGGCCGTTCCCGGTCAGCCGCTCAAGCTGACCATCCGCAAAAGCGTCCAGCAGGGACTGGAACAGGTAGCGCGCGACGCAGCGACAAAGCTCGGGCCGCGTCTGTCCGTCGCCATGGTGCTGGCCGACGCACGCACCGGCGACATTCTGGGCGAAGTCGGCTCGGCCAATTTCTTCGATTCCAGCCGTTCCGGCTGGATCGACATGACCAAGGTCGTGCGCTCGCCCGGCTCGACGCTGAAGCCGTTCATCTACGGCCTCGCTTTCGAGCAGGGACTGGTGGCGCAGGAAACGTTGATCGAGGACAGTCCGGTCGATTTCGGTGGCTATAGGCCGAAGAATTTCGACATGGGCTATCAGGGCGATGTCAGCATCCGTCAGGCGCTGCAATTGTCGCTCAACGTGCCGGCGATCCGCGTGCTCGACGCGGTCGGCCCGGCGCGGCTGACCGCGCGCTTCCGCCAGGGCGGCGTCAACCCGATCCTGCCGGTCAACGAAGCGCCGGGCCTGGCCATCGGCCTGGGCGGCGTCGGCGTCACGCTGCGCGACCTCGTCCAGCTCTACACAGGGCTCGCCAATGGCGGCAAGACGCACTCGCTGCGCGACGGCACCGAACCGGCCAGTGCCGCGAGTTCGACAACCACCATCCTCAACGACCAGGCCAACTGGCAGATCGTCGACATTCTGTCCGGTGTGAAGCCGCCCGAAGGCGCCTTGCAACGCGGCATTGCCTACAAGACCGGCACCTCCTACGGCTACCGTGACGCCTGGTCGGTTGGTTTTGACGGCCGCTACGTGCTGGGGGTCTGGGTCGGCCGACCCGATGCCGGCGCGGTGCCGGGCCTCTCGGGCTATGTCTCGGCCGCCCCGATCCTGTTCGAGGGCTTTGTCCGCTCTGGCCTGGCAACCGTGCCGCTGCCAGGCAAGCCGCCTGGCGCCTTCACCCCCAAGCGCGAGGAACTGCCCGTGACGCTTGCCCGCTTCGGCGCCGGCGCGGATGGCCTGGTGCAGGCGACGCCGACCGAACCCGCGCCGACCATCATTTTCCCGCCGGATGGCGCCCGCGTCGATCTCGCCACCAACTCGGCCGACGCCTCGCCACTGGTGCTGAAATTGCAAGGCGGTCGCGCGCCGTTCCGCTGGCTGGCCAACGGCAAGCCGCTCATCGGCCTGGACCGTCGCCGCACCGCGACATGGCAGCCCGACGGCGCGGGTTACTCGACGCTGACCGTCATCGACGCAGCTGGACGGGCGGCGAGTGTGAAAGTGTTCGTTGAATAGAGTGGGACAGGCGATTCAGCGCATTGGCTTTTGAGACCTGGGATAGAAGGATGGTTCGCCAGATGCCCCGGCAGGGCAGACGGGGTGCCTCGCGCAATCCTCGATTGTCGGTAGCGTTAGCTGCGGCAGCGTTCGTTGTGACAATCTCTTTCGCTGCCTTCGCCGATCCCCTTCCTGCCGGCAGCGCTTCGATTTCCCGGTGACGGCCGAGTAAACCTGCCCAACGCAACCTTGCCCGGCAACCTCGCAACCCTAGATAGGCCGGTTGGCGGGCCGACCCGACGCGGGGCGGCCGCGAGGAAAATATTTCCCGAGGCCGAGGCAGGTCGCCGAAGATTTTCTCCAGGAGGACAAAAAAGGCAACATTCAATGCATCTTATTTCTATCAATTTGGTAGATTTGGCGCGGGTCCAACGGAGGCAGAAATGACCAAACCTCATTTCCGGAAACTGCTCGGCGCACTGGTCGCCACATCTGTCCAGTTCGGCACGCTCGGTTTCGCGTTTGCCGACACCACCATTCTCAACGTGTCCTACGATCCGACGCGCGAGCTCTACAAGGCCTATGACGAGGCCTTCGCCGCGCATTGGAAGACAGAGACCGGCGAGACGGTGATCATTCAGCAGTCACATGGCGGATCTGGCGCCCAGGCCCGCGCCGTGATCGATGGTCTGGACGCCGATGTGGTGACGCTGGCGCTCGAAGGCGACATCAACGCCATCGTCTCCAAGTCCAAGAAGATTAATCCCGACTGGCGCACCAAATTCGAAAACAATTCAGCGCCTTACACCTCGACGATCATCTTCCTTGTCCGCAAGGGCAATCCTAAGGGCATCCACGACTGGAACGACCTGGTCAAGGACGGCACGCAGGTGATCACGCCCAATCCCAAGACCTCGGGCGGCGCGCGCTGGAACTATCTCGCGGCCTGGGCCTATGCGAATGCCAATGATGGCGGCGACGAGGCCAAGACCAAGGAATTCGTCGGCAAGCTCTACGCCAATGCTCCCGTGCTCGACACCGGCGCACGCGGCTCGACCGTGACCTTCGCGCAAAAAGGCCTCGGAGACGTGCTGATCGCCTGGGAAAACGACGCCTATCTGGCGCTCGACGAGTTTGGCGCCGACAATTTCGACGTCGTCTATCCGCCGACCTCGATCCTGGCCGAACCGCCGGTGGCCGTGGTCGATGCGAACGTCGACGCCAAAGGCACGCGCAAGGTGGCTGAGGCCTATCTGAGCTACCTCTATTCCAAGGAAGGTCAAACGATCATCGCCAAGAACCACTACCGGCCGTCCAAGCCCGAACTGGTTCCGCCGGAAGATCTGGCCAAGCTGCCGCCTATCAAGCTGATCACCATCGACGACCCGCTTTTCGGCGGCTGGAAGAAGGCGCAGCCTTACCATTTCGGCGACGGTGGTATATTCGACCAGATCTACAAGCCGGCCCAGTGAGCTAAAATCCAGATCGGGACGACATGACCATAGCACCCGCGCAGGCAGGGTGGCGGTTCAGACAGCCGAGCGTCATTCCGGGTTTCGGATTGACGCTCGGCTTCTCGCTTGCCTACCTCACCCTCATCATCCTCATTCCCCTATCCGGGCTGATCTGGCGCTCGGCTGCCCTCGGCTGGACCGATTTCTGGGCCATCGCCACCGACCGCCGTACGCTCAACGCACTGGAAATCAGCTTCGGCACAGCTTTCATCGCGGCTGCCGTCAATGTCGTTTTCGGCACGCTCGTCGCCTGGGTGCTGGTGCGTTACCGCTTTCCAGGCCGCCGTATCGTCGATGCCATGGTCGACCTGCCGTTCGCGCTGCCGACGGCGGTGGCCGGCATCGCGCTGACCACGCTCTATGCACCGAACGGCTGGATCGGCAAATTGCTGATGCCGCTGGGCATCAAGGTCGCCTACACGCCGCTGGGCATCGTCATCGCGCTGATCTTCATCGGCCTGCCCTTCGTCGTGCGCACCGTGCAGCCGATCATGGAAGAGATCGACAAGGAAGTTGAGGAAGCCGCCGCCACGCTTGGCGCCAGCCGCTTCCAGATCATCACCCGCGTGCTGTTTCCGGGCCTGGCGCCGGCCATCATCACCGGTTTCTCGCTCGCCTTCGCGCGTGGCGTCGGCGAATACGGCTCGGTGATCTTCATTGCCGGCAACCTGCCCTACAAATCCGAGATCGCGCCGCTTTTGATCGTCATCCGGCTCGAGGAATACAATTACCCGGCGGCGACCGCGACCGCGGCGATCATGCTGGCGCTGTCGTTCCTCATGCTGTTGATCGTCAATCTGGTGCAGACATGGAGCCGCAAGCGCTATGGCTGATCCCGAGATCAAATCCTACGAACCGTTCCATGAAAGCCGCTCGCCAGCGGTGACCGAGAGCCGGCCGGCGCGGGCCGTGCTGATGGCCGTCGTCTTCGTCTTTCTCGCCGTCTTCCTGTTGCTGCCGCTGATCATCGTCTTCAAGGAAGCCTTCGCCAAGGGCGTTGGCACCTACCTGGAATCGCTGAGCGACGCGGACACGCGTTCGGCTATTCGCCTGACCTTGCTGGTGGCGGCGATCTCGGTACCGCTCAACATCGTCTTCGGCATCTCGGCCGCCTGGGCGATCGCCAAGTTCGAGTTCAAGGGCAAAGCCTTCCTGACCACGCTGATCGACCTCCCCTTCTCGGTCTCGCCCGTCATTTCGGGTCTGGTCTACGTGCTTCTGTTCGGCGCTCAGGGGTTGCTCGGCGAGTGGCTGAAGGCACATGGCATCCAGATCTTGTTCGCCGTGCCCGGCATCGTGCTGGCCACCGTCTTCGTCACCTTCCCCTTCGTTGCCCGCGAACTGATCCCGCTGATGCAGGAACAGGGCAATGGCGACGAGGAAGCCGCCCTTTCGCTTGGCGCCAATGGCTGGCAGACCTTCTGGTACGTGACCTTGCCCAATGTCAAATGGGGCCTGCTCTACGGCGTGCTTCTGTGCAATGCGCGCGCCATGGGCGAGTTCGGCGCGGTTTCTGTGGTGTCGGGCCACATACGCGGCCTGACCAACACCATGCCGCTGCATGTCGAAATCCTCTACAACGAGTACAACGCCGCCGGCGCCTTCGCCGTCGCCTCGTTGCTTGCCGGGCTGGCGCTCGTCACGCTGGTCTTGAAAACACTGCTCGAGATGCGCTACGGCGCCGAACTCGCCGCGACGCGCGGGCATTAGAAGGTTCATTGCATGGAAGTTCGCGTTGCCAATGTGCGCAAGGAATTCGAGCGTTTTCCGGCGCTCCACGATGTTTCGCTCGACATCAAGTCGGGCGAACTAATCGCTTTGCTGGGCCCGTCCGGCTCCGGCAAGACGACCTTGCTCAGGCTGATCGCCGGGCTGGAGCGTCCGACGCGTGGAAAAATCTTCTTTGGTGACGAGGACGCTTCGCAGAAATCGATCCAGGAGCGCAATGTCGGTTTCGTCTTCCAGCACTACGCCCTGTTCCGCCACATGACGGTTGCCGACAATATCGGTTTCGGCCTCAAAGTGCGGCACGGGCCGACGCGGCCGCCGGCAGCGGAGATCCGCCGCCGTGCGGCCGAGCTTCTCGATCTCGTCCAGCTTTCGGGGCTGGAGAAGCGCTACCCCGCGCAGCTTTCGGGCGGCCAGCGCCAGCGCGTGGCGCTCGCCCGCGCCATGGCCATCGAACCGAAGGTGCTGCTGCTCGACGAGCCGTTCGGCGCGCTCGACGCGCAGGTGCGCCGGGAACTCCGCCGCTGGCTGCGCGAAATCCATGACGCCACCGGCCACACCACCGTCTTCGTCACCCACGATCAGGAAGAGGCGCTTGAGCTTGCCGACCGCGTCGTGGTGATGAGCCAGGGCCGCATCGAGCAGGTCGGCACCGCCGACGACATCTACGACACACCGAACTCGCCCTTCGTCTACGGCTTTATCGGCGAATCGAGCTCCCTTCCGGTCAAAGTCGAGAATGGCGAGATCTGGCTGGCCGACCGTCCGATCGGATTGTCGGCGCCGCACGCGTCCGAGGGCGATGCGATGCTTTACTTCCGTCCGCATGATGTCGAACTGCTGGACGGCTGCAGCGGCTGCATCGCCGGCACCGTGGCCGCCAGCCGCCGCGTCGCGGGCACACGGCGCGTCGAGCTTGAGATCGGCGGCGAGCGTCAGCGGGTCGAGATAGAATTGCCGATTGGTCATCCGGCGGCGCAGAAGAGCCGCGTGGCGTTCCGGCCTGGGCGCTGGAAGCTGTTTCCGACTGCATAGCGATCGGACCACTGTGAAATCTCGTCACCAGGGAATATCCTGGTCCAGTAGCGGTCGCTTACCCTTTCACTGGCCTTTCAACGACAACAACAAGATCATGGGATTTTTTGGGGAAGCCGCAAAGCCGTAGTACTCGTAAAAGGCTTTCGCTTCATCCGATATGGCGTGAACAAAAATTCCGCGAATCCTGAGGATCGTCGCGGCTTGACTGGAGCGCAGGACGGCGTCTTGCAGAAGCGCAGCGCCTACCCCTTTCCCTTGCCAGCTTGCATCCACCGCGAGACGTCCGAGCACAACCATTGGAATGGGATCTGGCATGTTGCGGCGAATAACGCCGGGCGCTTCCGCCAGATCAAGCCCGCCCGAAGACAAGCAATAGTAGCCGACAACGCGTGTGCGTTCCGCCATCACATAAGTACGTGATGCGCCACTGACCTGGTTGGCCCGTGCCCGACGGCGAAGCCATTGGTCGAGGCTTTCTGTTCCGCTTTGGAAAAGTTCGAGATCGTGGTCTTCGGCCAGCGGCGTGGGCGCCGACGGCATCAGTCCCGCCACGGCCTGGGCACGTTCATAAGGCGTGCAAAACCTTCCCCGCTTGGCGGTTCATCGAGGATGTCGAGATAATGCCGGTAACTCTCGGGATCCACCTTGATCAACGTTTGGTCGAGCAGCGTATCCTCGGCCGCACGATAAGCGGCGTCGATCATGAAGTCAGAGCGGGTTTTCCCGCGTATCTTTGCGGCACGGTCAATCAGTATGCGTATGTCCTCTCGGATGCGCAGATTGACAGGCTTGGCATGGGTTTCGGGTGCGGCTTTCGCCATGGAAGACTCCTTTCACTCATCATAACATGCCGCATACACAATGTGTATCCATTTGTCGCCTCTCTTCGGAAGAGACTGAAGAGGACGGCCTCAAAAAGATGATTCTACTTGAAAGAAAAACCTACGATGTGCCTGTTTGGGAAACGGTTTTCTAGCAACAGCCGCCAAGCCCTGAATCTATACCTCGCCGCTCCGCCGCACCCCGGCTATGGTCCGGTAATAGAGCATGACATCCGGAGCCTTTTCATGAAGCGATTTTTCATCGGCGTTGCCGTTGCCGCCGGCCTTCTCCTCGCATCCTCCCAAGCGTGGTCGGCCGACAAGCTGCTGAATGCCTCCTATGACGTCGGCCGCGAACTCTTCGTGCAGGTCAACAAGGCCTTCATCGCCAAGCACCCGGGTGTGAGCATCGACCAGTCTCATGCCGGCACGTCGGCGCAGGCGCGTGCCATCGCTGAAGGCCTCGGTGCCGATGTCGTCACCTTCAACCAGGTCACCGACGTCGACTTCCTGGTCAAGAAGGGCCTCGTCTCGGCCGACTGGCAGAAGGATTTTCCCGACAACGCCTCGCCCTTCTATTCGCTGCCTTCGTTTCTCGTCCGCGCGGGCAACCCCAAGCACATCAAGGACTGGAACGATCTCGTGCGCGACGACGTGCAGGTGATCTTCCCCAATCCGAAAACGTCGGGCAATGCGCGCTACACCTATCTCGCGGCCACCGCCTACGCCAAGGAAGCCTTCAAGGGCGACGACGCCAAGGTGAAGGAATTCATCACCAAGCTGTTCAACAACGTGCCGATCTTCGACACCGGCGGGCGCGCCGCGACCACCACCTTCGTGCAGCGCGAGATCGGCGACGTGCTGATCACCTTCGAATCCGAGACGCGCGGCATCCGCAAGGAATATGGCGACGACAAATTCGAGCAGGTCACGCCTTCCGTCAGCCTTCTGGCGGAATTCCCGGTAGCGATCGTCGACAAGGTCGCCGACGAGCATGGCACCCGCGATCTGGCCAAGAGCTATCTCGACTTCCTCTATACGCCCGAGGGCCAGGGCATCGCCGCCGACAATGGCTTGCGCGCACGCGACGCGGCTGTCTCGGCCAAATACAAGGCAGATTTTCCGGACGTGCGCCTGTTGACGGTGGAAGACGTCTTCGGCGGTTGGGACAAGGTCCAAAAGGAGCATTTCGCCGCCGGCGGCCTGCTCGACCAGGCTTATGGCAGCCGGTAAGTCTCCGCGTCCAGATAGAAAGATCAGGAAAGCCGGCCCGGTGGCCGGCTTTCCTTGTTTATGCAGTTGATAGGGCAAATTCGGCGCCCTTCGTGCAAAACGTTACAAAGAATCAACGCGTTTGTGCCTAACCTGCCCTCCAATGGCTTTGTTTTCGCGAAACGGCAGTGTGCGAAGGCAATGTTGTCATCATTTGCACACAAACAACCGCCAGATGCGGGGTGGTTGGGGCTTCAATGGGTTGACTCGGGCATGCTGACGAAAAAAGGCAAATACGGCCTGAAGGCCCTCGTGCATCTATCCAGTCTTCCACTTGGCCAATTGGCCTTCGTCAACGACATCGCCGTCGCCAACAACATCCCGAAGAAATTCCTGGACGCCATACTGGGCGAATTGCGCAACGCCGGCTTCGTCCAGAGCCGCAAGGGCAAGGAAGGCGGCTATCGTCTCGCCCGCCCCGCTTCCGAGATCAAGATCGGCCATGTCGTGCGCGTGCTCGACGGGCCGCTGGCGCCGATACCTTGCGCCAGCCGCACGCAGTATCAGCGCTGCGAGGATTGCGACGAGGCGACCTGCCAGGTCCGGCACATGATGCTGGAAGTGCGCCAGGCGATCGCCGAGGTACTGGACAACCGTAGCCTCGCCGCCATGCGCGATGCCGACAATGACGATTTCCCGGTCGAGTTGACATCCCAGATCTAGAGCCGGGTGGATGAGGCTGTCGAGGCTTACGAAATCCCGAAAAGCCGCCCGCAAGCGGCCATCGGCAGCCAGCTTTCGCATCGAGATCATCGCCGACGTCTTTGTCCCCGGATATGCCGAGGACGTGCGCTTTTTCAGCCGCAAGCTGGCTGATCCCGGCAGGCTCCGCCACTTCTCCACCAAGGACCTTCGCGAAAGCCTGGTTACCCTCTTCTACCTCGCCGTTGCGGCAGCGCTGCCGGTGCGCTGGTGGGCGCCGATCTGCGATTGGGCTTCCAGGTTTCGGTTGAAGCGCCATATGCGCAAGGATTTCCGCTTCTATGCCGCCGCAACGCGCGCGGTGCTCGGCGATGGCGTCGATACACGCAAGCTGTTCGAGGCATTGCTCACGGCGCGCCATCGCCGCCGCATGCAACTTGCCGCGCATCTGGTCGCCGGCCGTTGGACGCCGAAGATCCGGCTGGAAGGGCTCGAGGGCTTGCAGGCAGCCCTGCAACGCGGCCACGGCGCGATCCTCTGGTGCGATCAATTCACCGCCCAGACGATAATCGGCAAGCGCGCCATATACGAGGCCGGCATCGAAGCGCATCAGGTCAGCGTCAACACGCATGGCGTGTCCGAGACGGCATTCGGCCAGCGCTTCCTCAACCCGCCAATGGTTCATGTCGAGAACCGGTTCCTGAAAAGCCGGATCGCCTTCGACCGTGACGATGCCTATCAGGTCACCATCCGCATTCAAAAGATGCTGAAGCAGAACGGCGTCGTGATGATGACCAACACCATCCACGCCGGCTCGACCTTCACCGAAAGCGCCCTGGGCGAAAGCGGCTGGACGCACCTTGCCTCGGCACCGGCGAATTTCGCCGCTCGAGGCAAGACGGCCCTGTTTGCCATGTCGACTTTCGAGGTGGTGCCCTTCCGGGAATACCGCGCCATCTTGAGCCCCGAACTGGTACCGGCGGCACCGGCGCTCCCGGCCGTGGACACAACCAGGGACGGAGCCAAGAACCTGGCCCTGCAGGCACACTACATCCTGCTGAAACGCGACCGCCTGCTGCAGGCGCTGAAGCTGTGCCCCGAGCAGATGATGTCCTGGTCGCGCCATGAGCGGTTGACAGAGGCTCAGGACAGGATCGGCATCAGCGAAGAAGAAGGCTCATGATCGGCGCACCGAGCGCACTGCCTGGGCGACGAGTTCGTCGACCGGCCGCGTCGCGTCGAGCGTCAATGCCCGTTCATCTTGGCCCGGCGATTCCAGGATGGCGAACTGGCTGTCGACCAGGCTTGCCGGCATGAAATGGCCCTTGCGGCTGGCGACCCGCTGCCTTGCCGTCGCCGGGTCGATCTCCAGGTAAAGGAAAGTGATGTCAGGGCAAAAGCCGTGCAGGCGCTCGCGATAGCCGCGCTTCAGCGCCGAGCAGGCTGCAACTACGCCCTGTCCTTTGCCGATAGAGACCGCGATGTGCTCGCCGATCGCGTCGAGCCAGCCTTCGCGCAGCTGGTCGGTGAGCGGTTCACCACGCGCCATACGCGCCACATTCTCCGGCGGATGCAGCCTGTCACCCTCGATGAAGACGGCACCCAGCGCGTCGGCCAGCGCGATACCGGCGGCTGACTTGCCGCAGCCGGCGACGCCCATCACCACGATGGCCGAAGGCGCCAAACCGGAAGCGCCCGTCGGCGCCTGCGCTGCGTCTTCGCCCACTGTCAGCGGCTCGCCGGCGCGCGACCGTAAAGAAGGAGCATGGCGACGATGACGACGCCATAGATGATCTGCCGTCCCGCCTCCGGCATCTGCATGACCGACAGGATGGATTGCAACAGTGTGATCAGGATCACGCCGGCGACCGTGCCGAGATAGGAGCCGCGCCCGCCCAGGATCGAGGTGCCACCGAGCACGACGGCCGCGATCGACGGCAGCAGATAGGCGTCACCCATCGATTGCGCCGCCTTGGAGGCGTAGCCCGCCAGCAGCACGCCGCCAAAGGCGGAGAGCCCGCCGGAGACAGCGAAGGCGATCATCACCACGCGTCTTGTGTCGATGCCTGAGAGATAGGCGGCGCGCTCGCGGTTGCCGATGCCATAGACCGCACGGCCAAAACCGCTGCGGGTCAGCACGAACACCATCGCGGCCCCGATCAGCGCCCAGATGATGACTGCATTGGGCACGCCCGGAATGGTGAACCCGGTGGCGAGGTAGCGCATGGCGCCGGTGGCCGAATCCTGCGGCGAGAAGCCGCCGGTGTAGACCACCATCAACCCTTGCGCGACGGCGTTGGTGGCGAGCGTGATGATCATCGAGGGAATGCGCAGATAGGCGACGCCGATGCCGTTGACGATACCGATCAGCACGCCGCAGAAGATGCCGAACGGGATAGCCAGCGCCACGCCTGCCGGGCCGTAGGCGGCCGCCGCACAGGCCATCATCGCACCCGCCGCCACCGACCACGGCACCGACAGGTCGATCTGGCCGAGCAGGATGACCAGCATCATGCCGGTGGCGATGACGCCGAGGAACGAGGCCACCTTGAGCTGCTGCAAGAGATATTCAGGCGACAGGAAGCTGCGCGAATAGAGGCTGCCAACCAACAGCAGCACTACGATGCAGGCAAAGGCGGTCAGCACCGCCGGATCGGCGCGGCGGATGAATTTCGGCATGCGGCCGGCAATGCCGCCCAAGGTCGTCTCGCTCACAGGAACCACTCCAGGCGGTTGCGGACCCGAAACAGGGCGAAGGCGCCGAGGCTGACGGCGACCAGCAGGATAACGCCCTGGAACAGCGGCTGCCAGAGCGGATCGAAGTCGAAGACGAACAACAGGTCGCCGATGGTGCGGAAGGCCAGCGCGCCGAAGATGGCACCGATGGCGCTGCCCTTGCCGCCGAACAGCGAAACACCACCCAGCACGACCGCCGCGATCGAGAACAGCGTATAGGCGTTGCCGCTGGCATAGGCGGCCTCCCCCGTATAGGTGAAAAAGGTCAGGAACAGTCCGCCGATCGCGGCCAGCAGCCCCGCAAGCGTGTAAGCGGAGAACTTGCCGCGCCTTATCGGCACGCCCGACATATAGGCAGCCGTTTCCGAAGAGCCGGCCGCGTAGGCGGCGCGGCCGAGTACAGAGCGGCTGAACGGCACCCAGATCAGCAGAACGACCGCCAGCAGCACGACCAGGCTTGCCGGCACCAGATCGAACAGACGTCCTGTCATAGCATCGGCCAGATCCTCGTTGACCGAGCCGCCCGGAAAGGGCCGCAGCAAAAGGCCGATGCCGTAGTAGACCGCGCCGGTGGCGATGGTCGCGACGATCGGCTGCAGCCTTCCATAGATCACGATGGCGCCGTTGATCGCGCCGCACAAAAGTCCCGCCACCAGCACGGCGACGACGCCGAGCGTCGTCTGCATCGGCGTGCCCACAACCAGCCAGGAGGCCAGACAGTTGGTGAGCAGGAATATCATGCCGACGGACAGGTCGATGCCGGAGGTGATCACGACCAGCGTCTGCGCCATGGCGACGAAGGCAAGCAGCACGCCCTTGTTCGCCGCCGTCTGCACGACATTGGCGGTGAAGCCCGCCGGATGGTTCGAGGTGTAGATGACGAACATGACGATGAAGATGCCGAGCGCCAGCAATGTTCCACGCTGCTCGGCCAGCCAGTAACGCCAATCCTTCACGCTTCCGCTCCCAGGCCCACCGGGCTCTCCTCGCCATGGATGTTAAGCGCGCTCGATATCAGCGCCCTTTCGGTGATCTCGGCGCCGACCAGTTCGCGTTTGACCGCGCCGTCATAGAGAACCAGCACCCGGTCGCAGCAGCCGATCAGCTCGTCATAGTCGGTCGAATAGAACAGGATCGCCGCGCCCGCGTCCGCCAGCTTGCGCATCAGCTGATAGATTTCCTGCTTGGTGCCGACATCGATGCCGCGCGTCGGATCGTTGAGCAGGATGATTCGCGGCTGGCGCATCAGCCATTTGGCTATGACCACTTTCTGCTGGTTGCCGCCCGACAGCGCGCCAACCGGAATATCGAGGCCCGCCGTCTTGATCGCCAGAAGGCCGACCATGTCGTCGATCAGCCGCTGTTCGGCGGCGCGGTCGATAATGCCGCCTTTGGACAGCCGGTCGAGTGCGGCGAAGGACAGGTTTTCGCGCACCGTCATCGGCAGCATCAGGCCTTCGGTCTTGCGGTCTTCCGGGATGAGCGCCATGCCGATGCCGTCCTCGCGGGCCGCCGCCGGGCTGGTGATCGTCGCCGGCTTGCCGTCGATCAGCACTTCGCCCGAGAGGCCACGCAGCACACCGAAGAAAGCAAGCAGCAATTCGCGCTGGCCCTGGCCATCGAGCCCGCCGAGGCCGACCACCTCGCCTGCCCTGACCGTCAGCGAGATGTTATCCAGCCGGTCGGCCCAGGACAATTTGCGCGCCTCGAGCCTGGGGGCGGCGCCGGCCGGTGCGGCCGGCGGCTTGGGCGGAAAAATATGGCTGTACTCGCGGCCGATCATCAGCTCGACCACCTCGTTGTCGCTCTTCGAGCCGGCCTTGTAGCTGGCGACATTGCGGCCATTGCGGAACACCGTGCAATGGTCGGCCAGTTCGGCGATCTCGTTCATGCGGTGCGAGATGTAGAGCAGCGCCAGCCCTTCCGAGCGCAGCCGCTTCAGCACGCCGAAGATCTTCGCGACATCCGCTGCCGTCAGCGCCGACGTCGCCTCGTCGAGGATGAGAATGCGTGGTTTGCGCGCCAGCGCCTTGGCGATCTCCACCATCTGCCGGCGCGACAGCGGCAGGTCCTTGACCAGCGCCAGCGGATGGATGTCGGCGGCGCCCGCGCGGGCAAGCGCGTCCTCGGCGATGCGGCGCTGCGCCTTGCGATCGATCATGCCGAAGCGTTTGGGCGGATCCGAAATGACGATATTGTCGGCGACGCTGAGTTCGGGGATCAGCGACAATTCCTGGAAGATGCAGACGATGCCGGCCTTGTTCGCCGCACCGGGCGAAGCGAAGGTCACTTCGCGCCCATCCAGCATCATGCGGCCTTCGTCGGGCGCCACGACACCTGCCATGACCTTGATCAATGTCGACTTGCCGGCGCCGTTTTCACCGAGGATGGCGTGGATGCTACCGGTGGAAACCGTCAGCTCGGCCTTCTCCAGCGCCCGCACGCCGCCATAGCGCTTGGAAATGCCTTCCATGCGAAAGAGTGGAGCCGCACCGTCCATCAACCCTCCCCGGGGCAATCATGGGATTTCGGGGCTGGCGCCGCGGGTTAACCCGCGGCGCCAGCGATAGCAGTGAGCCTACTGGTTTTCCTTGGTCTGGCCCATGATTTCCTGGGCACTGAAATTGATGCCGCAGGTCGGGAAGGAATTGCCGACGAAGAAATTGTCGGACTGGTCGGGGAAGAAATCCTGGCCTGCCTTGAAGTTCGGATCCTCCACGATGGCCAGCGGCAGCTTCACCGATTGCGGCACGACATTGCCTTCGAGGGCCGCGATTGCCGTCTTGATTGCCACGGCCACCTGGGCGGGGCCGGTGCCGGCGGAAGAGCACTTCAAGCCGTCGCCGGCATGTGCGGCGCAGAACTTGCGAAAACCGTTCTCCGTCTCGCCGCCGAACGGAACGAATGGATGCTTGGCATCCATCATCGCCTGCACGATGCCGGTGTCGCCGCCCTGCCCGGTGATGCCGTCGAAGGGTCCGTTGGTGGCAATCGCGTCCGCCGTAGCTTTCTGGGCAACGCCGTCGTCCCATTTGCCGACCACCTCGGTGACTTCCCATTTCTTGCCCGAGCCGTCGAGCACCTCGTGGATGCCGGCATGACGGTCCGTGTCGACGGAAGTGCCGGCGACGCCGCGCACTTCGAGCACCTTTCCGCCGTTCGGAACATGTGAGACCAACCACTTGCCCCACAATGCGCCAAGGCCCTTCTGGTCGACATTGACGTTGATGGCATCCTTGGTGTCGAGAATGTTGTCGAAGGCGACCAGCACGACCCCGGCCTCCTTCGCCCGCTTGATGACTGGCCCGAAGGCGGTCGGGTTCTGCGCGTTGACGACGATGGCGTCAAAGCCGGAATCGATGAAATTGTTGATCGCGGAGATCTGCGCCGGGACGTCCTCACCCGTCGACACAACCTTGAATTCCTTCAACTTCTTGGCGACATCCGGCTGTGCGGCATAGGCCTTGGCGGTCTGCACCATCTGGATACGCCAGGTGTTGGCGATATAGCCGTTGGCGAGCGCAATGCGATATGGGCCGGCCTTCTTGGGGAACTTGAAGAATTGCGTATCGGCTGCCCATGGGGCGAAGCAGCCCGGCTCGGCTGCCGGCCCCTTGACGATTTCTGGGCCTGCGGCCATCGCCGCTGAGCTCAACATGACGAATGCAGTGGCGGCAACGATGCCACCAACGAGTGACTTGATCATCGATATTCCTCCCAGTTGCAGTTCTGACTTGTTTGTTTAGCTGCAGTACAATGACGTTCGCCCAAGCACCTCCTGCCCTGGCTCGCCATGCATGTCAGGTGGCCGGCGCCGGCCTGATCCCTCCTTTGTTGCTCCTTAAGCAGCGCCGAAAGTATCATATTATCAATAATAAACAAGGAAAATGCTGTCGCTTATGTATAATAAACAGCGGTTCGACTTCGCGCTGACCCGAATGGTAGCGCTACCAAGAATGTCTGTAAAGGCTGATTTCAGCAGGTTCTAAAATGTTTCAACGTGCCGTGCTCTCGCGCTGCTTCAGCTCGAAACCGAGGTCTACGACCCGATGCTCTGGCCTGTTGCCGCCAATTGCCGCCAGCGCCATGGCCACCGCGCGCCTGCCGATTTCGTAGCGATGGGTGCGGACACTGGTGATCGAGGGAAAAGCCACCTGCATCATGTCGAGATCGTTGAAGCCGACAATGCCGATGGTCTTCGGCACGTCGATCGAAGCGCGATGGCATTCGAACAGCACACCGAGCGCGATGTCGTCGTTGTTGCAGAACACGCCGTCGAGCGTCGGCATCTTGGCAAGGGCATCGCGGAACAGTTCGCGGCCAAGCGACACGCTGGAAAGCACCGGCGTGGTGGTAATCAGGCGCGGGTCTAGCAGCCCGGCCTTCTCCATCGCCACCCGGTAACCAGCAAGGCGCCGCTGCGAGCGCGGGTCCATGCGCGCACCGATGAAACCGATCCGGCGATACCCCGCCTCGATCAGGTGCTCGGTCGCGGTCCTGCCGCCGTCGAGATGCGAAAAGCCGACCATCATGTCCACGGGATCGGGCCCGGTCTCCATCACCTGGACCACCGGGCAACCGGCATTCTCCAACAGTTTTCGCGAGGTGGGCGTCTGGTCGATGCCGGCGACGATCAGCGCTGCCGGCCGCTGGGAGCCAAACAGCTGCAGCAGACGCTCCTCCTCCAGCCCGGAATAATGCGTGTTGCCGAGCTGGATGCGGAACGGGCTGTCCGACAGGCTGTCATAAATGCCGCGCACCACCTCCGCGAAGACATTGTTGGTCAGCGAGGGCACCAGCACACCGAACACCTCGGCGCGCGCCGAGGCCAATGCGCGTGCGTTGGGATCCGGCACATAGCCAAGCTCTTCGACGGCGGCCATGATCTGGCGGCGCAACTCCTTGGAAACGCGTTCCGGCTCGCGCAGCGCGCGGGAAACGGTGATGGCGCCGACGCCGGCCTTGTGTGCCACATCCGATAGGGTTGGGCGGCCACCGCCCCGGCGCGAGCGCGGCTTGATCAAGGCCTTGGCCCATGCGCATGGCCATCGAACCGCGCGCCCAATGCGATCTTTCCAGCTGTCGCCATCTCACCGGCCTGTTGCCGCACCCATCCGCCTTGGCGTCGCGCAGTGACTGCCTGTTGTCAAGCCGAGCCACCGAGTGGCTGTGCCAGACCTTCGCCTCAGGCGGCCGCGACAGCTCTGTGCCTCGCCTTCCACATGAACAACCCGATCGCCAGTATGTTCAACAGATTCCAGGCGATGCCGTTCAGGAACGCGGCGGCGTAGGAGCCGGTCAGGTCGTAGATCCAGCCCGACATCCAGCCGCCGATCGCCATGCCGAAAATCGTCGCCATCATCACGATGCCGATGCGCTGGCCGGCCTCCTTGGCGGGCAGATATTCGCGCACGATGATCGCATAGCAAGGCACGATACCGCCCTGCGACAGACCGAAGACCAGCGACACGACATAGAGCGAGGCGAGCCGGTCGAACGGGATATAGAACAGCAATGACAGGCATTGCAGCACGGAGCCGATAAGCAAGGTTTTGACGCCGCCGATGCGGTCGGCGACAAAGCCGGACGCAAGCCGGCTGACGACTCCCGCCGCCATCATGATGGACAGCATGTCGGCGCCATGCGCGATGCCGTAGCCAAGATCCATGCAGTAGGCGACGATGTGCACTTGGGGCATCGACATCGCCACGCAGCAGCCCAGTCCCGCGACGACCAGCAGGACCTGCATTGCCGCCGGCGACATTGGAATCGGCTGCACCGGCCGGCTTCCGGGCGAGCCGGCGGCCGTCGCTTCCGGAGCGCCGCGACGCAGCAACAGCACAAGCGGCACCATGGTGACGAGGCAGAAGACGCCGATGCCCGCATAGGTGAAGCGCCAGCCTTCTGCCTTGATCAGCGTCGGCATGATCGTGGGCCAGATCGCTCCGGCAAGGTAGTTGCCGGCCGCCGCCGCCGTGACGGCGACGCCGCGGCGGCGATTGAACCAGTGCGAGATATCGGCGATCAGCGGCCCAAAGATCACCGATGTGCCGACACCGATCAGCACCCCCTGGGCAAGGGTGAATTGCAGGATCGATGTCGACAGCGCGGCGAGCACGAGACCGGCGGAGAGCGCGATCGAGGAGAACAGCGCCGGGATCCAATAGCCCATGCGGTCGATGGCGCGGCCGACCAGCACATTGCCGGCGGCGAAGCCCACCATGGTCGCGGTGTAGGGCATGGATGCCGCGGCGCGGTCGACGCCGAACTCGGCCTGTACCGCCGGCAGCACCACGACAACGGCCCACATGCCGACCGCACCGATCGTCGCCAGCAGCATCGAGATGGCAAGGCGCATCCAGGCGTAGGAACTGTCGATACCGGGACCGGCCCGGCTCAAGTCGATTCGCGTCAAAGGCGTTTCCTGTCGGCGGTCTCAATCGCTGCTGTTTTGACCACTATCGACGCAATCTCGGCGCACGGCAGCACCACAGCAGGCAAATCCGTGGCTCCAGGCCGACACGAATGCGGGAACCGACGCCGATATCTGGAGTTTCCGATTAGCAACACCGCAAAGGAGTCCAGCCATGACCGCCACCAAGCAGAAATGGTCGGCCGAGGTGACCGAGCACAGCAATGCGATGGATCTCGAGGACCACGTCTTCGAATCCGACGACGCCAAGAAGATCGCCGCCTCGCTCAAGCGTTCGGCCGAACACAGCCACCGTCGCAAGGCCGAACCCTTCCAGTCCGCCATGTCGATGCTGAATTTCTACATCAACAGGGCCGGAAAAAACCTGCCCGCGGCGCGCAAGAAGATCCTCGAAGACGCCAAGGACGAACTGCGCGCCGCATTCGGGCGTCCAAAGGAGGATTAGCCGCCCCCCATGGCTCCTCGAGTTGCTTCCTCAGCCCTTCAAAACGAGGTGAGGAACGTGCCGGTTGTCCAGCCGGTCGGCGTCCTATTGTTTGATCTCGGGTTCGACGAGCTTGGCCAGGTTCCGTAGCGATTCCTGCCAGCCGAGATAGCAGGCTTCCGCGGGAATGACGTCCGGGATGCCGGCCTGGGTGATGTTCACTTCGGTGCCCACGGACACTTTCTTCAACGTCACCGTCACCTCGATCTCGCCGGGCAGGTTGGGATCGTCGAACCTGTCGGTGTAGCGCAGGAGTTCGCCCGCAACGAGCTCGACATACTCACCGCCGAACGAGTGGCTGTCGCCGGTGGTAAAATTGCGGAACGACATTTTGAACGTGCCGCCGACCTTGCCCTCGAATTGATGAACCGTGCAGGTGAAGCCGTTCGGCGGAAGCCATTTGGCAAGCGCGTCGGCCTCGAGGAACGCGCGGTAGACCTTCTCCGGGCTGGTGGTCAGAACGCGGTGCAGACGTACGGTGCTGGGCATGTCAAATTCTCCTTGCTGGTTTCCCGTTCGACACCCCAAGGACGGGTGCCACACAGCCGATCCGACACTAGCTCTCGAATTTTTTGGCGGTGCCGGCCTGAATTGCTTCGACGGCCTGCAAGACGGAAACACCCGCGTGCCGAATGGCTTATCGGTGAATCCTACCGCGAACGGATGACGTTGTCGGTATTGGCCAGCAGCTTGCGCACGGCATTGCGCGCCGCATCGGGCCGTTGCAGGCGGATATTCTTTTCGATTGCCTCATGCATCTTCTGGGCGAGCTGCAAATCGTCGAGTTCCCGGGTCGTGTAGGTGAACAAATGATCGAAGGCGGATTCGATCAGCACGCCGAGCGGGACCAGTAGGTCGTTGCCGGAGGCACGCAGGATGGCGAGGTGGAAGCGGGTGTCGGCGCGGGTCCGTTCCTGCAGACTTTTCGCCTCGCCCATCTCGCGGCAGGCTTGGCTGATCTCGGCCATCTGCTCGTCGGTCCGCCGCATGGCGGCGAAGGCCGTCGCTTCCGGCTCGATGATGTGGCGAAATTCCTGCACCGTCCTCAGGAACACCTCGCGGTCGGGCGACGTCGCGTACCAGGCAAGCACATCGCGGTCGAGCAGGTTCCAACGTTCCTTCGGTTCGACCCAACTGCCGATCTTGGGGCGCGATGCCAACAGGCTCTTGGCCATCAGCATCTTGATCGCCTCGCGCACCGCCGACCGGCTGACGCTGAAGGTCTCCGACCATTTGGCTTCATTGGGCAGGATGGTGCCGGGCGGATAGTCGCCGCGCACGATCCGCAGACCAATCTCGCTCGCCAGCGACGTATGCACGCTGGAGCCGGGAATGCGCGCCGCGTCGGGCCGGCGAACACCGACCGGGCGCTCGACAGCTACAGCCTTTTTGGGCGATTTTTCCTTGTTCGGTCTCGCGTCCCGCATGGGCTCCAGAAAGGCCGGTTTACGGAAGCTGTCAAGCGCGGTGCAGGCGTTGGGCCGCAAAGCCGGCTTCTATGCACAACCCAGCCGCGATTCGACCACGCTCAGGCGGTCTTGACGTATTTGCGCCAGCTATGCTCGGGCCGGAAGCCGAGCATGTCGCGCGCCTTGCGGTTCGACAGCAGCGTCTCGTATTCGCCGAGTTCGCCCTTGACCGGCACGCCGGGATAAAACCGCTTCAGGAGTTCGGCCGTCGGCAGATCGGACGAGGTGTCGTCATTGGCGGCGTTGAACGCCTGGTAGCCCAGCCCATCTTTCTCGATGGCGCGCTGCGTGATCTGGCCAAGGTCGCGCGCGTCGATGTAGCTCCAGGCGATCCGTTTGCGAAAGCCCGGATCGGCGAACCATTTCGGAAACAGCGAATACTCGTGCGGCTCGATGACATTGCCGATGCGCAAGGCATAGATGTCCGTGCCATTGCGCTGCGCGAAAGCGCGCGCCGTCTTCTCGTTGACGATCTTGGACAGCGCATAGCTGTCCATCGGATCGACGTCATACTCCTCGTCGAGCGGGAAATGCGTGGGGTCGCGCGGCTCGTTGGCGAACACTAGGCCGTAGGTCGTCTCGCTGGAAGCGATGATCACCTTGCGGATGCCGAGCTTCACCGCGGCCTCGATGACATTGTAGGTGCCCATCGCGTTGATGCGGAACACCTCGTTGTCGGGCGTGATCATGATGCGTGGAATGGCGGCGAAATGCACCACGGCGTCGACCGGCTGCGGCCGCAGCGACGGATCGAATTCGTGCAGCCCCATATAGCTCGACAGCGCGTTGAACACCTGGCCGCTGTCGGTGATGTCGGTGATCAGCGTGCGCACCTTGGGATTGTCGAGCGGCCTGGTGTCGATGTTGAGCACCTGGCAGCCCTGCTCCACCAGATATTGCACGACGTGGCGTCCAGCCTTGCCGCTGCCGCCGGTGAACATGATCCGCTTCGTCATTCTGGTCTCCACGAAAGTCCTGGGATTGACGTGTATTGTCAGACAATATTGCTTTCTGCAACCGTATATGGCTAAAACGGCGGCGACATTATCGATAATCACAGACAGGACAGACAGCATGAACACGACCGCCAGCAGCGAGAAGATCGGCTTTGTCGGCCTTGGCCTGATGGGTCACGGCATCGCCAAGAACATCGTCGACAAGGGGTATTCCCTGACATTTCTCGGCCGCAAGAACCGCAAACCGGCGGCGGATCTTCTCGGCCGGGGCGCTCATGAGGCGTCGACCTCCCGCGACGTGGCGGCGGCATCCGATATCATCTTCATTTGCGTCACCGGCTCGCGCGAGGTGGAGGCCATCATTCGCGGCCCCGGCGGGCTCAAGGAGGGTTTGAAGAACGGTTCGGTCGTCGTCGACTGCTCGACCTCCGATCCGGTCTCGACGGTGTCGCTCGCGGCAGAACTCAACGCGCTTGGCGTCGATTATGTCGATGCGCCGCTCAGCCGCACCCCGAAGGAAGCCTGGGAAGGCACGCTCGACGCCATGGTCGGCGCGCCCGACGCCGTCTTCGCCAGGGTCAAGCCGGTGATCGATACCTGGGCCGGCCGCATCGTCCATATCGGTGACACCGGCGATGGCCACCGCATGAAGCTGCTCAACAATTTCATTTCGCTGGGTTATGCCGCGATCTATTCCGAGGCATTGGCACTGGCGGAGAAGGTCGGCATCTCGCCGCCGCGTTTCGACAGCGTCATCCGCAATGGCCGCATGGATTGCGGCTTCTACCAGACCTTCATGCGCTGGACGCTGGAAGGTGATCGCGACGCCCACAAATTCACCATCGCCAACGCCTTCAAGGACCTGACCTATCTGGAATCGATGGCGGGTGCGGCCGGCATCGCCAACCCGCTCGGCAACGCCACCAAGAACTCCTTCGCCGGCGCCCACGCAACCGGTCCGGCCGAGCAGTTCGTGCCGATGCTGGCCACGCACATCGCCAAAGTGAATGGTGTCGACCTGATGCCGATGAAGGATGGCAAGAAGCAGACGATCTGAGGCCCGAACCGCCGGCGGGCCCTTACCGCCGGCCCCTTCCGATCCCCTCATCGGTGTCGGCGAGCAGCTTGTGCACGGCGCTACGCGCCGCGGCTGGCCGCTGCAGGCGGATGCTCTTTTCGATCGCCTCGTGCAGTTTCTGTGCCCGCCGCTGATCGCCGACCTGGCGCGTGGTGAAGACGAAGAGATGGTCGAGCGCCGATTCGATCAGCACGCCGAGCGGTACCAGAAGGTCGTTGCCCGAGGCCCGCAGGATGGCCAGGTGAAAGCGCGTGTCGGCACGGATGCGCTCGGGCAGGTTGGCCGCCTCGCCCATCTCGCGGCAAGCCAGGCTGATCTCGGCCATCTGCTCGTCGCTGCGCCGCATGGCGGCGAAGGCGGACGCCTCCGGTTCGATGATGTGGCGGAACTCCTGAACCGTGCGCAGAAACGCCTCGCGATCCGGCGCGGTCGCGTACCAGGCCAGCACGTCGCGGTCGAGCAGGTTCCAGCGCTCCTTGGGCTCGACCCAGCTGCCGATCTTGGGGCGCGACGCCAAAAGGCTCTTGGCCATCAGCATCTTGATCGCCTCGCGCACCGCCGAACGGCTGACATTGAAGGTTTCGGCCCATTTGGCTTCGTTGGGCAGGATGCTGCCAGGCGGATAGTCGCCGCGCACGATCCTGAGGCCAATCTCGCTGGCGAGCGAGGCATGGACGCTGGACCCGGCAAAGTGCGCCGCTTCCGCCCTACGCACGGCTGCTGGGTCGCGACTGGCTTGCGCCTTGGCCCGGCCGGCTTTTCTTTTTGCCTTCTCGTCCGGCATCCACGTTCCAATAGGTCGGCCGCCCGTCACCCGCATTGATCTAAACCCGCGCGGCGCACCGATCCGTTGCCGAAAATCCAAACCACGGACGCGTCAAAGCCGGAGCCCGTTGCCCCAACCAAGGCGTCCTGTTGAAGAATTGGAGGAAACGGGGCGCTCGTTGGCGAGCGCCCCGAAATCGCGGCCTACTTCTGGATGCAGGTGTCGACCGTGTCCTTGGTGCATTCGTCGAGACCGGTGAACACCGGATCGTCGACTTTCTTGCCTTCGATCAGGTCGATCATCACCGATGGCGCCTTGTAGCCCATTTCGAAGGGCCGCTGGCCGACCAGCGCGGTGACAAGGCCATCCCTGGCGATCGCCACCTCGTCGCCGATCGTGTCGGCGGCGCCGATGACGAAGTCGTTCTTGGCCAGCCGGTCCTTCAGCGGTCCGACCAGATCGCGATAGGGCTGCGGCGCGCCGAACAGCGGCCAGCCGCCCATGATGCCGAACGCATCGAGCTTGGGGTTGGCGGCGAGGATGTCGGTCATCGCCTGAACGCCCTTGGCGCCGTCGTCATTGGTGAACACCGGGCAGCCGGCGACTTCCGTCCAGCCGCCTTCGCCGGCAAGTGCCGTGAGGCCGTCCTTGCCCGTCAGCGCGTCGCGCATGCCTTGCGCGCGACGCAGGATGTTGTCCGCAGCGGGATTGCCCTCGATGGTGCAGATCGTGCCACCATTCGGCTTGGCCTTCTTGATGTACTCGCCGATCTTCTTGCCCATCAGATAGTTGTCGGTGCCGAGATAGGTCTTGCGCAGTGCCGCGTCTTCCTTGGCGAGGTCGGCGTCGACGGTCATGATCGGGATCGACGGATTGGCGCTCTTGATCGTCTGCGCGATCAGCGGTGCGTTGGACGGCGAGATCGCCATCGCCACCGTGTCGGCCTTGCTCAGCATATCCTGCACGATCTGCGCCTCGCCGGCCTCGTCGGAAGTCGAGGCCGGGCCGGTGTAGAAGCATTCATATTCCGAGCTGGCGTTTTCCTTGTTCCATTTTTCGCAGCCCTGGTGAATGGCTTCGAAGAATGGATTGTCGAGACCTTTCACCACGATGACGAGTTGCTTCTTGGCCAAAGCCGGCCCGGCGCCCAACGCCATGGCGGCGACGGCGGCGAGCAATACTGTTTTCCTCATGTCAGTCCTCCCTTGGAAACAGACGGACACGGCGTGCCCGCCACACAAACCAGCCAGGATGCCAGATGACTGAAACGCGTGCGCTCATTCAATCCGGCAAGGCCGATAAGCATTTTCAGATGCGACCAGTTCAGCGACGACACCGGCAAGATCGCCAAAACCTTTGTACCGGTAGCGCCGATGGCGTCGTCAAAGCCGGCACGTCTTCCTCCGACGCTCAACTAATATCGGCTTGCCGCCAACGTCAATGCTATTTGTCCTACAAAACGGATTTTTCAAAAACAGCACGGCACTATTCGTCTGACAATTGCCTGTTCGACAATTGACGCCCGCGACGCCGTTCGCGTAAATGACGGCATCGCTGTCCCCGGGAGGAGCTGGGGAAAAGCCAATGGAAGCCGTCGCCTGTCCGCGGGCGGATGAGCCAAACATGGGAGGCAAAGACTGGTGGCGGTTCTCGAACTCACCAACATCTCGAAGCATTTTGGCGCCATCCAGGCTGTCAACGACGTGTCGCTGTCGATCGAACCGGGCCAGGTCGTCGGCCTGATGGGCGACAATGGCGCCGGCAAGTCGACGCTGGTCAAGATGATAGCTGGCAATTTCCGGCCGAGCCATGGCACGATGCGGATGGACGACAAGGAACTGATCCTGCACAAGCCGGTCGAGGCGCGCCAGCACGGCATCGAGATCGTCCACCAGGACCTGGCGCTCTGCAACAATCTGACGGCGGCGGCCAATGTCTATCTCGGCCGCGAACTGCGCCGCGGTGTCGGCCCGTTCCGCATCCTCGACTATGCCTCGATGTACAAGCGCGCCGGCCAGATCTTCGCCGAGTTGAAATCCGAGACCCGCCCGCGCGACCTCGTTAAGCAGATGTCGGGCGGCCAGCGTCAGGCGGTGGCGATAGCCCGTACCATGCTGTCGCAGGCCAAGATCGTGCTGATGGACGAGCCGACGGCGGCAATCTCGGTCCGGCAGGTCGCCGAAGTGTTGAACCTCATCCGTCATCTGCGCGACCAGGGCATCGCCGTTGTACTGATCAGCCACCGCATGCCCGACGTCTTCGACGTCGCTGACCGCGTCATCGTCATGCGGCGCGGCAGGAAGGTCGCCGACAAGGCGATCGCGTTGAGTTCGCCCGAGGAGGTTACCGGGCTGATCACCGGCGCCATCGAGCAGGTGGCATGAGAATGGCGAACCCGGATTTCACCGCGCGTGGGCAGCGCAGGAAAGGTCTATAATGGCAGTCACCCTTGACCAGACGATCGCGCAGAAGCAGCACAGCTTCCTGTCGCGCCTGTTCTCCAGCCAGACCTTCTGGGTGGTGATCGCCGTCATCCTAGCCTGTATTTTCCTGTCCTTCGCCACCGACGCCTTCGCCACCTCGAAGAACCTCTACAACATCACCCGCAACATCACCTTCGTCGCCATCGTCGCGCTCGGCATGACCTTCGTCATCATCACCGGCGGCATCGACCTGTCGGTCGGCTCGGTACTGTGCCTGTGCTCGATGGTGCTGGCCGTCACCATGCATGCCGGCTTTTCGATCGAGATCGGCATTCTGGCCTCGATCGCCACCGCGCTCGTCATCGGCGCCTTCAATGGCGTTTTTATCGCCTATCTGGGCTTTCCGCCCTTCGTGGTCACGCTCGGCATGCTGTCGATCGCCCGCAGCCTTGCCATGGTCGCCTCCAACAACACCGTCGTCTTCCAGTTCGGGCCGGACCACGACAAGCTTCTGGCGCTCGGCGGAGGCGCCTGGCTGTTCGGCATCGCCAATCCGGTGCTCTACATGATCCTGCTGGCCCTGATCACCGGTTTCATCCTGCGCTGGACAAAGTTCGGCCGCCATATCTTCGCTATTGGCGGCAACGAGCACGCGGCGACGCTGACCGGCGTCCCGGTGCGCCAGATCAAGGTCGCCGTCTACATGATCTCGGCGCTGTCAGCCGGCATTGCCGGCATCATCGAGACAGGCTGGCTCGGCGCCGTCACCACCAATCTCGGCAACGGCATGGAACTGCAGGTGATAGCCGCCACCGTCATCGGCGGCGCCAACCTCGCCGGCGGTATCGGCACCGCCTTTGGCGCCATCGTTGGTGCTGCCCTCATCGAGGTGATCCGCAACAGCCTCGGCCTGCTTGGCATCAACGCCTTCTGGCAAGGCACCTTCATCGGCGGTGCCATCTTGCTGGCGGTTCTGTTCGACCGCATCCGCAATTTCAGGCGCAGCGACTGAGAGCGCGTCGTCGGAGCGCTATTCGTTCTCGTTGCTATCGCTCAGTCTGAAAATCGGCTGAAGCCGACCGCCGTTGGTACTGGCCAACAGCCGATGCCTTGACGGATACCGAAAACCAGCCGCACAATCCCCCTGCAGGCGAAGGGAGGCCAGTCGCTTGCGGGAGGATATACCCATGACGGAAGCGATCAGGCTCTACTGGGGCCGGTTCGGACATGTTTCTGTCCTGAATGTCGCGAGCGACTTCGTCACCCATGCCCATGTCGAGGCACATCTGATCATCTGGCTCGAAGGCACCGCCGGCGAAATGACCATAGGCCGTGAGACGGTCCGCCTCGGCCCGGGCATCGCCGCCGGCATCAACTCGCTGCAGCCGCACAGCCACGTCCTGTCCCAGGACGGCAGGCCGGGCCTGTTCCTGGCCTTCTACATCGACCCGGACTGGGCGCGCCGGCGCCGCGACCTGCCGTCCAGCGCCCCGCTATTCTCACAGGCGGCGATCGCGCTCGAGCCATGGCTGCACCAGGCCGCCGCCAGCCTGCTCGACCATCTCACCGACAATGAAAGCGTCGACGATATCGCCAATTACGAGATCGAGCGCTTCATCGACTCGGTGCTCGACGCCGCCGACGCCTCGGCGCCCCGGGAGGCGCGCGGCCGCATAAACACGATGCAGGATTTCCGCGTCCGCAAGGCGATCCAGCTGATGAAGGCCAATGTCTGCGAGCGCATCTCGTTCGACGATGTCGCCCGCGCCGTTGGCCTGTCCAGGCCGCATTTCTTCGCTCTGTTCAAGGAACAGACCAGTCTGACGCCCAACGTCTACTGGAACACGCTGCGCATGGAGGAAGCGGTGCGGCAGTTGCAATGGTCGCGGGAGCCGCTCATCTCGGTCGCCTGCAACCTCGGATTCACCACGCAGGGTAATTTCTCGCGCTTCTTCCGCGATCATGTCGGCGTGCCGCCGACGCTCTACCGCGAGGCCGCGCGGGCGACGGCCTGACCGGGCGGCCGTCTGTTTTTCAGACTGGTTGATACACGCCCGAGACGCATTGATAAGCGCTGCCCAATCAAGCGCCTTACCCTTGCCGCAACGATCATTCGGAAGGGAACATTTCATGGCGAAAGTCACCATCTCCAGCGTCATCGACGCGCCGGTCGAAAAGGTCTGGGCGCGCATACGCGACTTCAATGGGCTGCCGGGCTGGCACCCACGCATGGTGGAGAGCCATATCGAGGACGGCAAAGACGCAACCACGATCGGCTGCGTGCGCAACTTCCAGTTGGCCAGCGGCGCCCGCCTGCGCGAAAAACTGGTCGACTTTTCGGATGACAATTTCCTGGTCAGCTATTCCATCCTGGAAACGCCGCAGCCGCTCACCAACCACAAGGCGACGCTGCAGCTCAGGCGCGTCACCGACGGCGACCGCACCTATGCCGAATGGACCGCCAGCTTCGACGCTGCCCCCGAGGAAGCCGACAAGCTGGCCGAAGGCATGGGCGCCAATGTTTTTCAAGGCGGCTTCAATGCATTGAAGAACCATTTCGCCGGCCAGAGCTGAAGGAGCGGGCAATGGCGCTGGCGCTGCAGACTTTTGCAACGGTAAAAGACGCGAACGCCGCGCTGACGTCCGCCGGCACGCGCTATCTCGGCGGGGGTACACTCGTCGTCCGCGCGGCCAATGAAGGCGACGTCTCGGTCTCCGGCCTTGTCAGGTCGACCGACCCGGCCCTGTCGGCCATCGAGGTCCGCGGCGGAAAGATCCGCATCGGCGCCTCGGCAACCATGGCGGAGATCGCCCGCCATCCGGAACTCGGCGCCCTTGCCAAGGCCGCCCGCGCCGTCGGCGGCCCGGCGATCCGCAATATGGCGACCGTGGGCGGCAATCTGTTCGCGCCGGCGCCCTATGGTGATTTCGCCGTCGCCCTGCTGGCGCTCGATACAACGATCGGCACCGATGACGGAGAAACGCCCATCGAGACCTTCCTGGCCGGACGGGACGACAGCCGCGCCATCGTCACGTCGGTCGGTTTCACGAAGGCCGGCAGCTTCCGCTTCCTCAAAGTGTCGCGGGTCAAGCCCAAGGGGGTCTCGGTGCTGAGCATCGCGATCGTTCTGGAACAGGCTGGAGACGGGACCGTGTCCTCGGCGCGGATCGCGCTCGGCTGCATGGCCGATCGGCCGATGCGTGCCAAGGCAGCGGAAAAAGCGCTACTCGGTAGGATGCTCGACCCGGATGGCATCGCACCGGCGCTGGCAGCGGCGGGCGACGGCACTTCGCCCATCACCGATCCAATCGCCAGCGCCTGGTATCGCGCTGAAGTCCTGCCGGTCCACCTCGGCAGGCTGCTGCTCAGCTAATCACACGTGGGGGGCGCGCGCTTGCCCTGCGGGGCAGGCGCGCAAGGAGGAAGAATGGCAAAGGTCCCGGTTCAATTCACGCTCAATGGGTCTGAAAAGGCCGAATTCATCGACAGCGGCACGACGCTGCTCAACGCCTTGCGCGACAAGATCGGCGACACCTCGCCGAAGGGCGGCTGCCACCAGGGCACCTGCGGCGCCTGCTCCGTCATCATCGACGGCGAGTTGAGGCTCTCCTGCCTGACGCTGGCCGAGACCTGCAACGGTGCAATGATCACCACCACATCGGGCCTTGCCGAGGGCGGCGTGCTGCATCCGCTGCAACGAGCTTTCCTCGACACATTCGCCACGCAATGCGGCTTCTGCACGCCGGGCATGATCATGGCCGCCAAGGTGCTGCTCGACCACACCCCCAATCCCAGCCGCGAGGACGTCGTCGAGGCGCTGTCCGGGAACATCTGCCGTTGCACCGGCTACGAGCCGATCATCCAGGCGGTGCTCGCCGCCGGCCGCGCCAATTCGCAGAACGCGGCCTGAGGGACCAAAGAATGGAACTGCGCAAGAACTACTTCGCCGACGTCCGCAAGGACGGTCTGCATGAGATCGGCCAGCCCCGGCCACGTTCGGATTCGCCCGGCCACGTCACTGGCAAGACCGCCTTTTTCGCCGACCGTAATTTCCCCGGCATGCTGCACCTGAAGATGGTGCGCAGCCCGCACCACCATGCCCGCATCCGCTCGATCGACACCTCGGAGGCGGAGAAGCATCCGGGTGTCGTCAAGGTGCTGGCGGCCAAGGATGTGCCGCACAATGTCTACACCATTCTGATCCTGATCCAGATCGGGCCGGAGGACGAGACGGTGCTGGCCGACGGCAAGGTGCGCTGGAGGGGCGAGGCCGTCGTGGCGGTGCTGGCCGAAACCGAGCGCGCCGCCCAGGAAGCCGCCGCCAAGGTCAAGGTCGACTATGAGGTGCTGCCGGCCGTCTTCGACATGGAGGAGGCGCTGAGGCCCGGCGCGCCCATCGTCAACGAATATCACGGCCAGAACTATTACCTCTATGACAGCGGCGCGTGCCGCAAGGTGCGTTTCGGCGATGTCGAGGCGGGCTTTGCTCAAGCCGACCACGTCCTGGAGCAAAGTTATCAGTCCTCCCCCATCGAGCACGCGCCGACCGAGACCACCGGCTGTGTCGTGGCGCCCGAGGGCAATGACCGCTTCACCTGCTACACCAACACGCAAGCGATGTTCTTCACCCTCGACAACACATCGATCATCCTGCAGATGCCGGGCAGCAAGCTGCATTTCGTCGGCGGCACGGTCGGCGGCGGTTTCGGCGGCAAGGTCGATGTCATCGTCGAGCCGATCGCCATCCTCGGCGCAAAATTAACCGGGCGACCGGTCTGTTTTGTCTACAGTCGTGAGGAGGAGATGCAGATCTCCTCGCCCCGCGCGGCCGAAAAAGTCGTCATCAAGGACGGCGTCATGAAGGACGGCCGCATCGTTGCCCGGAAAGTCACCGGCTACACCGATGCCGGCGCCTACTCGCGCCACTCGCCCTATGGCGCGCAGAAGGGCGCCGGGCATTATCCCGGCCCCTACACCATCCCGAATGTCTGGATCGATACCTACTGCGTCTACACCAACCGCACGCCGTCGTCGGCCATGCGCGGCTTCGGCGTCACCATCGGCGACTTCGCGCTGGAGGTACAGATGGACAAGCTGGCGCGGCTGATCGGCATGGACCCGCTCGAATTCCGTTTCATCAACGCCTATCGCGACGGCGACATGAAGGCGCATCGCCAGCCGACGGAGGGTGCGGCGCTCATCGAATGCATGCAGGAAGCCTCGCGCGCCGCAAACTGGCCGGTGGCTGAGAAATACATGGCGATGTCCTCCTACAAGAACGGAGCTTGAGATGGCGATCAGGCGCGGACGCGGCGTCGCCGCGATCAACTATCCCACCGGCATGAACCTCGGCGGCGACCCGACACAGGCGTTGGTGCATTCGACACCGACCGGCAATTTCATGGTCACGCTGTCGTCGGTCGATCTCGGCCAGGGCATGAAGCAGATCATGGCGCAGATCTGCGCCGAAACAATCGGCGTGCCGACCGACCGTGTCGTCGTCGACACCGCCGACACCGACACCGGCCCGCACTGCATGGGCACCTTCGCCTCGCGCGGCACCCACCGCGCCGGCAATGCCGTGATCCAGGCCGCCGAGGAAGCGCGCCAGGTGATGCTGGAAGTGGCGGCCGAGGAACTGGAGGTGAATGCCTCGGATCTCGAAACGGACGGCCAAGGCAACATACTGGTCAAGGGCGCGCCGCAGAAGTCGATTTCGATCTTCGATGTCGCACTGTCGGCGCATTTCAAGCGCGGCCGTTCGATCTCCGGCCGCGGCATGTTTTTGATTCCACGCTCCTATCCGGAGAAAGAGACCGGCGCGATGAAGCCCTCGACCTGCTACGCGCATGCCTGCACGGTCGCGGAAGTCGAGGTCGACGACGAGACCGGCGAAGTGACGGTGCTGACAGTGAAGAACGTCTTCGAGATCGGCCGCGCGCTGAACCCGAAAATGGTCGAGCAGCAACTGGTCGGCGGCTCCTGGATGGGCATCAGCCATGCGCTCTACGAAACGACCGAGCCCTATTATCCCAACCGCGACCATGGCGGCACCGACTTCAACCAGTATCTGATGCCCGGTCCCGGCGACCTCGCCGAGACCGAAATCATCGTGCTGGAGCGACCGTCGGCGGACGGACCGTATGGCGCCAAGGGGCCGGGCGAGATGTGCGCCAACCCGCAAATACCGGCGGTCGCCAATGCCGTCTTCGACGCCGTCGGTGTGCGCATCGACACGCTGCCGATCACGCCGGAGCGCATTTTGCGGGCGTTGAAGGCACAAGCGAACTGAGTGCCGAAATGCCCGAGGTGAACACCGAGACTGTCGCGACCTCGCCGGAGTCGGTGGCGCAGCATCTTGCCGCCTCGCGCTATCTCGCTGATGACAGCCTGGCCACCGCGATCTTTCTCGCGATCCGGCTCGGCAAGCCGCTGCTGCTCGAAGGCGCGCCAGGCGTCGGCAAGACGGAAGCGGCCAAGGCGATCGCCGAACTGCTCGGTCGCGATCTGGTGCGGCTGCAATGCTACGAAGGCATCGACGCCGCGCATGCGCTCTACGAATGGAACTATCAGCGCCAACTGCTCGCCATCCGCCGTGCCGGCGAGCACGAGATCGACATCTATGACGACCGCTTCCTGATTGCCCGTCCGCTGCTGCAGGTATTGAAGGCGCCGCAGCAGCGCGTGTTGCTGGTCGACGAGATCGACCGCTCGGACCATGAATTCGAAGCGCTGCTGCTGGAGTTCCTCTCCGACTTCCAGATCAGCATTCCCGAGCGCGGCACCATCCGCGCCGAGGCACAGCCAATCGTCATCCTGACCTCCAACCGCACCCGCGAACTTGCCGAGGCGCTGCGCCGCCGCTGCGTCTATCACTGGATCGGCTACCCTGACGCCGAACGCGAGGCGGCCATCATCATGCTGCGCGCCGGCGATGTAGTTGAAGGCACCGCGCGCGCGGTGGCAGCGGCCGTGCAGACCATCCGCGCCCGCCCGCTGGCCAAGCCGCCCGGCATCGCCGAAGCTGTCGAATGGGCAAACGCGGCGACCATTCTTGAGAAAGGCGGCAGCCCGTGGCCGGAAGCCTTCCGCCGCGCCATCGGCGTGCTGATCAAGGACGAGGAAGACCTCTCCTACATCGCGCCCGAGCTTGGCCGCATCGTCGAGGAGGCGCTGGCGTGAGCCGCGACCTTGACAATCCCTTCTCCCCGTTCACAGGGAGAAGGTGCCCCGAAGGGGCGGATGAGGGGCAGCGCGAACGGCGGCGGAAAAGCTTGCCCAGTTCCGCCGCACCCTTCCTCGGCTTCGGCCGGCTGCTGCGCCGCTACGGTTTCGCCATCGCCCCCGAACAAGTCTCCAGCTTCATGCAGGCGGTAACCTTGCTTGGCCCCCGCTCGATGGCCGACATCCGCGAAGCAGCCCTTGCCACACTGGCGCCGCCGCCCGACCGACGCGACGAATTCGAGGTGCATTTCCAGAGCCATTTTTACGACAACACGTCAGCCGTGGTCGAAGGCGACGCCGACGAAGAGACCCGTATCAAGGATGATGGCGGCGCCGACGACGAGCGTATCGAGGCCGAGCAGCGGCAGGAAGGCGGTGAGCTATCCTCGGCGCTGGAGCAGTTGAGCCGCCGCGACTTCCAGCGCGACGGCGACAGGCTGACCGTCTTTCGCCACCACCTGTCGAGCGCCTTGCCTGCGCGCCGCTCGTTCCGCACGGTGCGCACCCATTCGCGTGGCAAGCTCGACCTGCGCCGCTCGCTCAGGGAAATCGTCAGCGCCGATGGCGACGTCCCCTCGCCCTTGTTGCGCCGCCGCCAGACCGTGCCGCGCAAGCTGCTGATCCTCATCGACGTTTCCGGCTCGATGAAACTGCACACGTCGGATTATTTGAAGCTGGCGCATGCAGTCGTGCAAGGCGCTGACCGGGCAGAGATTTTCACCTTCGGCACGCGTCTGACCCGCATCACCACGGCGTTGCGCGTCCGCGACCAGGACCAGGCGCTGGCGCGCGCGGCCGCCCAGGTCGACGACTGGGACGGCGGCACCCGCATGGGGCCGACGCTGCTCGCCTTCCTTTCAGTGCCGCGTTTTTCCGCCTTCGCGCGCGGTGCAGCGATCGTTATCCTCTCGGACGCGCTGGAGCGCGGCGACCATGCCGAACTGGAGACCGCGATGCGCCGGCTGAGCGCCCGCGCCTTTCGGCTGTCATTGGCAACACCTTTGGCCGGCGACCCACGCTTCCAGCCGGCAACGGCGGCACTCCGCGCAATCCTGCCAATGCTCGACGATCTGGTCGACGGCTCGTCAGTGAACAGCCTCACCGATTTCATCCTGTCGCTCGCCCGCCCTGCCCCGGCGGCAGCGACAATCTGGAAAAGGGTATCGTGATGCAGAAAGCCATCGACGCGCATTTTCACATCTGGCGCCAGCAGGACCAGCCCTGGCTGGTCGGCCCAATGGTCCCGCGCATCTTCGGCCCCTACGAGCCGATCCGCCGCGACTATCCGATCGAGGAGTTTCTCGCCGACCAGCAAGGTTCGGGCGTCGAGAAGGCTGTCTACGTCCAGACCAACTGGGCGAAAGAGGATTTCGAGAGGGAAGTCGCCTTCCTGCAGAAAACGGCCGATGAGACCGGCTGGCCGCACGCCATCGTCGGCTACACCGACATGACGGTGGACGATATCAGACCCCGGATCGACCGCTTGAAAAAATATCCGCTGCTGCGCGGCGTGCGCATGCAACTGCATTGGCACGAGACGCCGGCCTTCCGCTTCGCCGCCTCGGCCGATCAGGTCATCGACCCGAAGGTACGGGCCAATGTCGCCCGGCTGAAGGATTACGGCCTGTCCTTCGACCTGCAACTCTTTCCTGCCCAGATGAAGGACGGGCTGAAGCTGGTCGGGGAAAATCCCGAAATCAATTTCATTCTCACCCATGCCGGCATGCTGACCGGCACGGACGCGGAAACAACCGAAGCCTGGAAGGCCGGCTTGCGCACGCTGTCGGCGGCGCCGAATTTCTACGCCAAGCTGTCCGGTCTGGGCACCTTCGCCCACCACAACGACCCGGCGCTGATCGCCTATATCGTCGACAACGCGATCGAGATATTGGGCGCGGATCGCCTGATGTTCGGTTCGAATTTCCCCATCGAGAAATTGTGGACCAGCCATGCCGAACTGATCGGGGCGCACCGGGATGCGGTGGCGAAGCATGGCGCGGCCGCCGAAGCGGACATCTTCTGGAACACGGCGGAGCGAATTTACAGGCCGGCCTAGGTGCGCGCACTTCCCTTCTTCCCTTGTGGGAGAAGGTGGATCGGCGCGCAGCGCCGAGACGGTTGAGGGGTGTTCCAGCGGAGTGAGACGTGGGCGTTCCCTGGAACACCCCTCATCCGGCCTCGCTTTGCGAGGCCACCTTCTCCCACAACAAGGGGAGAAGGCAAGACCTGCCGTGCTTCCCTTACTGCGTCGGCAGCATGCCTTCGACGTCGCTTGCCGCGTCAGTGAGCGCTTCCTTCGGCGTTGCCGACTGGTCGACGATCCGCGACAGGTTGTCGACGATGGTCTGCGTCACCTTCACACCGTTGGTGCCCGGGAAAGCATACCACGGAACCATCAACGGCATCTGGCTGAGCCCGGCCTGGAACAGCGGGGCCTTCTTGTAGAAATCGCCGAGATATTCCGGCGATTTCGCCGCGAGCTCGTTGTTGGGGACATAGCCCGTGCCGGGCACGACGACCGATGCGCCATAAGGACCGGCGGCGAATTTCGCGAACTTCCAGGCGGCGTCCTGCTTGGCGGCATCCTTGGTCAGGATGACCACGGCGTTGCCGCCGGTCGGCAGGTGGCCGTTGGCCGGATCGATCAGCGGGATCTTGGCCGTGCGCAGCGTGAACTTGTCACCGACATTCTTGATCGTGTTGACCAGGGCACCGGTGCTCTGGAATTCGAAGCCGACCTTGCCGGCCGCGAAAGCCTGCTCGCCAGCCGGCTTGGTGAAGACCGGCATGCCGCCCTCCTTCACCATCCGCTGCAGGATTTCCATTGCCTTCTCGCCTTCCGGCCCGTTGAAGGCGACCTTGCTCTCATCCTCGTTCAGCATCTTCCCGCCGGCGCCGAACAGCAGCGCCGAAAACATCCAGTCGTCGCCCTGCCAGCGGAAGTCGATGCCGTCGACGCCATTGCCGAGCGCCTTGATCTTGCCGCCGAGCGCGATCACCTCGTCCCAGGTCTTGGGCGGATTGTCCGGATCACCGCCCGCCGCCTTCACCAGGTCGGCATTGTAATACATGATCGGGTTCGAGGTGGCGAAGGCGAGCCCAACCTGCTTGCCGTTGACCTGCGCCAGCTTCAGGATCGTGTCGGAGAAGCCGAGCTCCGCCATGTTGCCTTCCTTCTTGACCAGCGGGCCAAGGTCGACGGCAACGTCGCGTTCGTTGAGCATGCGCAGACGGTTGAGACCGATGAAGGTGATGTCGGGCATTTCGTCGGTGCCGGCCTGGCGAAGGATCGTCTGGATGCCTTCCTCATAGGTGGCGGACGGGCTGGCGAACTGGATCTTGATATCGGGATTTTCTTCCATGAACTTCTTCGAGATCGTGTCCATCACGTTCTTGAAGAAGCCGGGCATCGGATAATGAACCGTCAGCGTCGTGTCGGCATAGGCCGGAAGGGCGAACGCCAGCGAGACCGCCGCCGCTGCGAGAATACTGGGAAGTTGCTTCATATGCTGGTGCTCCTGGTTCGACCCGGTCAGCCTTTGAGACCGGTCATGGTGATGCCTTCGACGAAGCGCTTCTGTGCGAACAGGAAGGCGACGACGAGTGGAAGGGTGATGATCAGAGTGGCGGCCATCAGCGCGCCGTAGTCGTCGCCTGCCTCGGCGGCACGGAAATACATCAGGCCGAGCGGTGGCGTGGCGTAGGCCTGCTTGCTGACGGCGATCAGCGGCCAGTAGAGATCGTTCCAGTGCGCGACAACCGAGAAGATCGCGAAGGCGGTGACTGCCGGCCACGCGTTGGGAACGATGACGCGCGCCACGATCCCAAGCTCGGACATGCCGTCGAGCCGCGCCGCGTGGATGAGGTCGTCGGGCATGGCGCGGAAGAACTGCAGGAACATGAAGATCGCGAACACCGAGATGGTGAACGGCGCGACCAGCGCGGTGTAGCTGTTGAGCAGCGACATCCTGTCGAAGGCGACATAGAGCGGCAGCGCCGTGGCATGGATCGGCACCAGCAGGCCGAGCATGACGAGCACCATCATCAGCCGGGCGGCGCGGAACTTCAGCTTGGCCATGGCGTAGGCGCAAGGAATGGCGACCAGCACCTGGAAGAAGAAGATGAGGGCGCACACAAGGACGCCGTTCCACAGCAACGTTGCCATCGGCACCTTGCTCAGCGCCTTGGCGAAATTCTCGGCAAAGTAGAAATGCTCGGGGATGAGCGACAGCGACGAGGTGAAGATGTCGCTCTGCGTCTTGCCCGCCGTCGAGATCATGAAAATGTAGGGCGCAAGGATCATCAGCGCGCCGAGCGAAAGCAGGGCGAAGCGGATGATGCGGCCGGCCGGAATGCTGGTCATGTGTAATGCACCCTCCGGTCGAGCACGCGGTATTGGAGAAGCATCAGCACGACGAGGATAGCCAGGAAGACCACCGTCATCGCCGAGGCATAGCCGACGCGCAGGTAGACGAAGCCTTCCTGGTAGATGGTGAACAGCAGCACTTCGGAGGCCTTGTTAGGCCCGCCGTCGGTCAGCATCTTCACAGTCTCGAAGACCTTCACCGCATTGGTGATGCTGATGGTGACGACGAACAGCGTCGTCGGCCCGAGCATCGGCCAGGTGACCAGGAAGAACCGGTCGAGCGCCGATTTCGCGCCGTCGACGTGAGCGGCGGCATAGAGCTCGCGCGGGATTGCCGTCAGGCCCGCCAGGAACAGCACCATGTTGAAACCGACCGACTGCCAGACGCCGATGATCGACAGGCTGAAGAGCACGGTATTCGAGGCGCCGAGCCAGTTCGGGCCGGGAATGCCGGCGAGCGCAAGCAGCGCGTTGAGCGGTCCGATCGTCGGATGGAAAAGATATTGCCAGACAGTCGCCATGGCGACGATCAGCGACGCGACCGGCAGGAAGTAGACGGTGCGGAAGAAGCCGCGCGCGCGCGGTTCGCCTTCGATCAGCAAGGCAACGCCGAGGCCGAGCACGATCGAGACCGGCGCAACGATCGCCGTATAGACCGATGTGTTCCACAGCGATCTGCGGAAGGTGCGGTCGGTCAGGAGATGCGCGTAGTTCTCGAAGCCGACCAGGTGGAATTTACCATAGCCGAGCTCGAAGTCTGTGAAGCCGAGGAAGATGACGGCAACCACCGGCAGCAGCACGAACAGCAGCAACAGCACGATCGCCGGAGCCGCCAGCAGCCAGGCGGTGCGGTCCTCGCTGCGTCGGTGAAGTGCCGCGGCGCTCGGGACATTGCCCGCCAGCGCGATGCTAGACATAGGCCGGCTCCTGGCGTGCGGGCGCCGCACTCGCCGTGCGCAGCCGCTTTCCCTCCGGCCCGAAGACCATGGCCTGTTCGGGTGACAGAAGGACACCCACCGGCATTCCCGCAATCAGGTCCCTCGCCTCGTGCGGCACCAGCTTGGCGATGACGTTGTCGCCGGTCGCGTCGAGCCGGCAATAGGCAACGACCTCCGACCCGAGGAATTCCAGACGCTCGATCCGCCCGGCAAGGCCGCTTCGCCCGCTGGGAGACAGTTTGACGAATTCGGGCCGGATACCGAGGCTGACCGGGCCGTTCGCCACTTTCTCCAGCAAGGCCAGCCGGATGCCCTCGAAACTGATTCGACCGTTTTCGGCGAGCGCCGGTATGATGTTGATCCTCGGCTGGCCGACGAAACGGGCGACCTCGATATGGGCGGGATCGTTGTAGATCGCCTCGGGCGCGGCGAGTTGCAGCAGATTGCCGCCGATCATCACCGCGACGCGGTCGGCCATCGAAAGCGCTTCGGCCTGGTCATGCGTCACATAGAGCGTCGGAACGCCGGCGCGGCGGTGCAGTTCGACGATCTCGCCGCGGGCATGGACGCGCAGATTGGCATCGAGGTTGGAGAGCGGTTCGTCCATCAGGAAGATGCTGGGATGGCGCACCATGGCGCGCGCCAGGGCCACGCGCTGCCGCTGCCCGCCCGACATCTGACCAGGCTTGCGGTCGAGCAGATGGTCGATCTTGAGCACGGTCGCCATTTCGCGGACATCCCGCGAAATCCCGGCGTGGATCTCTTTCTGACCCGGCAGGGCCGAGCCAACCAGCGGCAGACGCTGCGTCCGGCTCAGCCGCTTCATGGCCAGCGGAACCGCGATGTTCTGGCCGGCGGTCAGATGCGGATAGAGCGCGTAGGACTGGAACACCATGGCGATGTTGCGATCGGCCGCAGCGACCGCCGACATGTCCTTGCCACCGACGAAAATCTCGCCGCTATCGGCATGATCAAGCCCGGCGAGGATGCGCAGCAAGGTGCTTTTGCCGCAGCCCGAGGGACCGACCAAAGCAATGAACTCGCCTGCTTCCACATCGAGGCTGACGCCGTTCAGGACTGCATTGCCGCCAAAGGACTTGTTCAGATCGCGAAGCGAGAGCGCGCTCATGACCCGACCTTCCTGCGAACCTTGTGCGCCTCGTGCAGATAAACCTCCTCGACCACGTCGTCGAGGACATGGACGCTCATGCCGGGGATCGCGACGATCTCGCTGATGACTGTGTCGCCGAATTCATGCACGATCGCGCCGAGCAGCCGCTCGCCCGGCATGTCGCGCTCCATGTCGCCGACGACGAAGGCCGCCGACGGACCCCATACCAGAGCGGTGTTTTCGTATTTGCCTTGCCATGCCCGGTGCAGGTGGCCGCTCGCAAACAGCGCCACATCATGGGCAGCGATCAAATCGTAGAGACGCTGCCTCTGTGCCGGGCTGATACTCCAGTAACCGGTATCGCCCTCCCCAGGTTCATCGATGAACAGCGGCTTGTGCGCGAACAGCGCGGCGCGCCGGCCGCCACGGCTTTCCAGCTCGGCACGCAGCCATTCGAACTGGGCCTCTTCCTCAGCATCATCGAAGCCCATCAGCAGGCTGTCGAGACCGATAAATCGCCAGTTTCCGGCGTCCTCCGTCCAATAATCAGGGCCAACCAACCGGCGCCAGCGCTCGAGCCGCCCCGCATTGACTGGCTGCAGCGAGCCGGGCAGATGGCCGACATCGTGATTGCCGGGCACCAGCAGCATCGGGACCGAGATTTCCCGCATCAGCTCCATGCAGAAGCTGATATCGGCGTCCTTGTCGGCGCCGTCGACACTGAGGTCGCCGGTGTGGATGACGAGGTCGGCGCCGCTTTGCGCGATCCAGGCGGCGAGCGGCTCCCAATTGCCGTTGAAATGCGGCTTGGTCGGACTGAAATGGGTATCGGTGATCTGGACGATTTTCATGCCGGCTCCACTGCGAGAGCCGGCTGCCGGAGAACCACCGGCGCGACTTCGCGTGGGGTCTCCTTAGTGCCGTTACATGTCACTTCCTTAACAGGCTGGGGACAAATTTTCCTTCCACGCCGATTGGCCGGCTGGCTCCTAGACCTAACTCTTCACCTCGAATTGCGGATCGACTGGAATCTGCATGGCAGTGACCAGATGGTTGGTCTGGCCAGCGAGACCGATGATCGACACCAGTTCGCCGTGTTGCGCGTCGGTCATGCCCTTTGCCCGGGCGGCGGCCGTGTGGGAATGGACGCAGTAGGAGCAACCATTGGCGGTCGACACCGCGATATAGATCATTTCCTTGGTCAGCGGGTCGATGGCGCTGTCCGCGACCATTACCACCTTCAACTGCTCCCAGATCCGCTTCAGCGCCGCCGGATCATTGGCCAACCCGCGCCAGAAATTGTTGACGAAATCCGATTTGCGTGTCGCGCGGATATCGTCGAACACCGCCTTCACCGTCGGGATTTTTTCCACCTCGGCATCGCTCAGGAGTCTTGTGGTGGCCATGGTGCGGTCCTTTCGTTTGGAATGGGTGGGTTGGGGATAACGAGTAAAGGCGGCCACTCACGTCGGATGATTCGGTTTTGGCGTGTCTCGGAAACCTTTAAAGGTGCGCCTCGGACCCAAGCTTCGTCATTCTAGGGCGAAGCAGGAGCGAAGCTCCGTCGCGGAGACCCTAGACTCCATGCCGCGACCTTGGCCAATGGGTGCGACGGTGCAAAATTCTCCACTGCTGTGTCGCTCTGACGTCGCGGCATGGATCCTGGGGTCTGCGCCGCGTCGCTTCGCTCCTTGCTTCGCCCCAGGATGACGAAGTGATCGTCGTGTCGGCTAATCTCCGAAGCCTGCAGCAAGGGTTGTCAGACATATCGGGTATTCCTCCAACACAACCCTAATGCACCGCCGCATACATGATCTTCTCCTCCGTCGCCTCCGCCGGCGAAAACTCCTCGACGATACGCCCCTGCCGGCACACGAGAATGCGATCCGACAGGTTCATGATCTCCGGCAAATAGGACGAGATGACCACCACAGCCAGGCCCTCGTCGGCCAGCCGGTTGATGATCTGGTGGATCTCGGCGATGGCGCCGACATCGACGCCGCGCGTCGGTTCGTCGAAGATGACGATACGCGGCTGCTGCACCAGCCCCTTGCCGATCACCACCTTCTGCTGGTTGCCGCCGGACAGCTCGACGACGCGGGCATTGTCGTTGATCGCCTTGATATTCAGCGTCTTGGTCCATTCCGCCGAAAGCTGGCGCATCTCCTGCTGGTTGATCACCCAGGCCTGTTCGCGGCCCGCCGCCAGCAGCCCGCCGAACAGGTTTTCGGCAATACCCATCGTCTCGAAGATGCCTTCGCTCTTGCGGTCCTCGGTGACATAGACGATGCCGTCCGCCACCGCTTCGCTAGGCACGAGGTAGCGCACCGGCCTGTCGTCGAGTTCGATCGCCCCACCGCGCAGAAAATCGCGCTTGTAGATACCCGACACGATCTTGAAGGTCTCGGTGCGGCCGGAGCCGATCAGCCCGAACACACCGGTGATCTGGCCCTCGAAGATCGAGAAGGAATTGTTGCGCACGACATTGCTCATCGAGATATCCTGCACCGACAGCACCTTCTTACCGGGCATGCGCAGCCTGGCCTCGTCGCGCTGGCGGTAGATCTGTCCCGACAGCGTGCGCCCGACCATGGCGGCGACGATCTTGTCGCGGTCGAAGGCCGACGTGTCGTCGGTGATGACCAGTTCGCCGTCGCGCAGGATGGTGATGCGGTCGGCGATCATCAATGCCTCTTCCAACGCGTGGCTGATGAAGACGATCGAGACACCGTTCGCCTTCAGCCGCCGGATCAGCGCGAAGAAATGCCGCTTCTCCTCCGGCGTCAGCGTCGCTGTCGGTTCGTCGAAGATGATGATCTCGGCATTGTGGTGGACGGCGCGCGCGATCTCGACCATCTGCCGCTTGGCGGCACCCAGCGTCGCCACCATGGCGTTCGGATCGACCGGAAAATTCAACGACTGCAGGAACTGCTGTGCTGAAATATACGTGCCGCGCAACCGGTTGAGGAATTTTTCGGTACCGAGATAGAGGTTCTGCGCCACTGTCATCGACGGCACCAGGCTGGTCTCCTGGAACACCATGGCGATGCCGGCCTCGAGCGCGGCATGCGGCGAGGCGTAGGCGATCTCCTGGCCCTTGTGCAACATCTTGCCCGACGTGGCGTCGACCACGCCGGCAATGATCTTGGTCAGCGTCGACTTGCCGGCACCATTCTCGCCAAGAAGCGCATGGATTTCGCCCTTGCGTAGCTCGAAGGTGACATTCTTGACCGCTGGCACGCCACGGTAATTCTTGGTGACATTCTCGAGGCGAACGATCGGCTCCATCAGAAACCTCCCGAGGCGAGGTCGACGGCCAGCACGCAATCGCCACCCCTGGAAGCGATGAACAGTTCGTCGCCTTTCTCCGCCACGCTGCAGATGCCGTGGCGCGTGCCGTTGGCGCGGCTGTGCAGGCTGAATTGCGGCTGCATGTCTCGGTCGAGCCGGACCACCAGCCCGTAGGAACGGCTGGGCGACCACGGCTTGTGAATGCCCATCGTGCGGATGCCGCCGCATTGCAGCGGCTCGAGGAAACTGCGGTTGGATGCCAGCGCCGGGGCAATCCAGTAGGCCGGCGGCACCTGGTCGATCATGTCCTGGCGATAGTGCGTTTCCTGCAGCACGAATTCGATCAGCCGGTTGCGTGGAGCGAACAGGGTCAGCCACGCCCCGCCATCGCCGGCCGGCGACAGCCGCGCGGGATAGCCTGGCAGATGCGTCAGCACGGTCGAGCGGCTGCCGGTCGCTCCATCGAAGCGCACGAGTTGATGGCGCCAGCTTTCGCTCACCAACAAATCGTCGCCAAGAATGTGAAGCCCATAGGGAAAGGCGACGTCGCCTGCCATCTTGCGGAACTCACCCCCCGCCGTGTCCCGTTTCCAAAGCGAACCGGACGCGCCCTTCTTCATCAGGTCGGCAGGCCATTGCGAAGGCAGGTGCTGTGCCGAACCATTGGCCAGCCACAGCGTACCGTCTTCTGCATAGGCAAGCGCGGTGATGCAGTGGATCCCCGCCGCCAAGGACACCTCCCTGCCCGCGATCAACAGCTTGCCGCTTTCCAGCCCCACCGTCAGTTCGCCTGAAGGCGACAGCGCCAGCGCCGTGATGGGAGACGGAAAGATCTCGATCACGACAGGTTCCACGCCAACGGCAATCGCGTAGACGGTGTTGCCGCTGGAGGCCAGCAGCTGGCCATCGGCAACCAGCAGATTGTCCGGCTCGGTCAGCTCGGCGAACGCCGGCGCGTCATCGAGCCGTGTGTTGGGACGGAAGGCACCGTCGAGCGGCGGGATGGTCACCGCCTTGCCGCGAAACATATCCAGGATCGGAAATAGGATCATGGCTGCGCGCCCCAATAGGAATCGGGGCTGGTCCAGTTCGGATCGGCGCCGGCAATTTTGTAGCGGCCGATGCGGTTGTTGAGGATGCCGCCGACGAACAGACATCCCTTGTGTTCGCGCATCGAGGTGACCATCGGATGCGCGCCGCCAGAGAGATCGCCCATTGCCTCGACGATGCCGCCCTTCTCGTTGAATTTCACCACGCCGCCGGTGTTGATGTTGGGGAACAGCCATTCGTCCTGCGGCAGCCGGCGCGTCATGCGCTTGCGCATGTCGGGGTGGCGCAGCGAGAGGTCGAAACTCGGCGTGCGCATGCCGAGCCACGCCATCCAGTAATTACCGTCCGACGCCCGGTTGATGTTGTCGGGATAACCCGGCATGTCGCGGATGACGCATTCGGCGGTGCCGGCCTTCGGCCCTTCCAGCCAGTAGCGGTGCACACGGCAGGCCCAGCTTTCGGCGAAGAACAGCGACTTGCCGTCATGCGCCATGCAGACACCATTGGTGTAGCGGTAGCCGTCGAGCAGCGTCTTTGTCGAGCCGTCCCTGGGGTCGTAGACCAGCAGCCGGCCGGTAGCGCGGTTCTCGATCGAATCCAGCGCCCAGTCATGCGCGTCATAGCGCTTGGTCGAGTCCGTAAAATAGATGCGGCCGTCCGGCGCGATATCGCAATCATTGGGATCGCGCAGCCGGGCATCGTCGACGATAGAAGTCCAGGAGCGCGACGTCTCCGCCGACAGGCGTTTCACCTCCCGATCCGGCGAAACCGAATACAGCCCCATGGCGCCGACACAGCTGATCAGATTGCCCGACTTGTCGAAGGCCAGCCCAAGCGGAAAACCGCCAATATGGGCGAACACTTCCGATCTGGCATAATCGGGCGCGAAGAAGCGGACGATCTCGCCATGGCGGGTACCGCAATAGAGATTGTCGTCGCGGTCGAGGATGACGTCTTCCGGCCCCTCGAGCTCGCCAAGTCCGATATGGTCCGCCCCCGACAACCGGTTGTCGAGTGCGTAAGGCGTGCCCGAGCCCGGCACCGCGGACTGTGTTTCGCCCATCTTGAGATAGACCGGCGCGACATAGACCTCGTTCAGCACCTTGTGGCGGTTCTTCAGCCAGCGGATGTCGATGGTCACCGCCACCGCCAGCATGATGCCCAGCACCATCTGGTTGGTGCCGGTGCCGTAGCCAAGCCGGATCAGCCCATTGGTCATGGTCAGCACGATGATGGCGCCCATCAGGCCCTTGATCACCGAGCCGCGCCCGCCGCCGAGGCTGACGCCGCCGACCACCGCCGCCGTCAGCGCCATGATCTCGAGATTGAGGCCGGTGCCTGGCCCCGCCCCGCTCAAGCGGCAGGCGATGAGAAAGCCGCCGATCGAGGCGCAGAAACCGGAAAAAACATAGGTCATGAACACGGTGCGGCGCACCCGGATGCCGGCATTGTGCGCGGAGCGCCTGGAGCCGCCCACCGCCAGCACATGCCACCCCGGCCGCGAGCGCGTCAGCGCGATATGGGTGACGATGGCAAGGATGATCGCCAACCACACCGAGACTGACAGGCCCCAGAAAGTGCTGTCGCCGATGAAGTCGAGCACGTCGGACGTAGCGGTCGAAAGCTGCACATCGGCGGCATAGGTGGTGACGAGGATGTCGAACAGCGCCCGCCCAAAAATGAAGGTGACCAGCGTGGTGAGAAAGGCGCGCAGCCGCAGGTACCCGACGAGGTAGCCGTTGATCGCGCCGAAGACGAGGCCGGTGGCGAGCGAGGCGGCAAGCGCCAGCCAGATCGATTGTTCGAGGATGAAGAAGACATAGACCGCGGAAAAGCAGGACAGCGCGAAGATCGAGCCGACCGACAGATCGATGCCGCCGCCCAGCATCACCACGGTCATGCCGGTGACCACCATCGAGAACTCGCCAAGCTGCCGGGTCGATTCCTGTAGCGAGGTCAGCTTGAAGAAGCCCGGAATGATCGAGCCGAACACACCGAGCGTCGCCACCAGCGCCAGGAAGGGAATGGCGTTGTCGGTCCAGCGCTTGGTCAGGATCTCGCCGACCAGATGGTCGGGCACGAGATTGTAGCGCCAGGACTGCAGGCGTTCGCGAAAAGTCATCAGGTCACTGCTGCAAGAGAAAAAGAAAGATGTGGTCAGCATCCGAAGGGCAATTATTCAAGGTTTGCGCTGCCCCTCACCCTTACCCTCTCCCGTGAAGGACGGGGAGAGGGGGTCGCCAACGTTGCGTCTAATCACTTCTCCCCGTCCCTATACGGGGAGAAGGTGCCGGCAGGCGGATGAGGGGCAGCACCAACGTCGGAAGAAGCGACCGCCATTAGCGCATCGAAAAAGGCCCGCCTACTTCGCCGTCGCTTCCGCCTGCAGCGCCTTCAGGTCCCAGCAACTGTCGGGCTTGAGGTCGGCCTTGGTCGTCGCCTTCTCCAAGGTGTAGATGTAGGTGTGCGAGGTGCCGGCCGGCTGGCCGCTCTGCAGCAGGAATTTGATGATGGCATTCATGTCGCCCGACTGCCGGGCAAGTTCCGTCATGACGACAGCACCGTAAGTACCGTCCTGCAGCTTGTCGCAATCGGCCGCCTTTTCGCCGCCGCCGGTGGTGACCAAAAACACCTTGCCGTCGAGCTTGGCGTCGCGGATCGCGGCCGATGCGCCGGTCGCGTCACCATCCCAGAAATCGATGATCGAACAGATGTCCGGGTTCTGCTGGAGCATGGTCGTCGTCACGTTGCGCGAGGTCGTCGCATCCCAGTTGGAGTCGGGCTTGGCCACGACCTTGAAGTCGGGATGCTTGTCCAGCACCTTCATGATGCCGGCATACTGGTAGAGGCTGGAAGAGTTGGCCTGGTCGCCCTGCACCAGCCCGATCTTCTTGGACGAGTTCTCGCCGCAGCCCTTGATCGCGGCTTCGGCTTCGAGCTGGCCGAGCCGGTCCCAGTCGCTGCCAACAAAGGCGTCGGCCGGGAAGTTGGCCGGGTTGTCGACGAGGATCACATAGGTGCCGGCGGCCTGCGCCTTCTTCATCAGCTTGGAATAGGAATTGAGATCCGGCGCATGGATGATCAGCACATCGGGTCTGGTGTCGGACGAGATGGCGTCGGTGATCGCCTGCGCGCCGGCATCGACAACCCAGTTCGGATCGCGCGTCTCGAACGTGCCGCCCCAGGCCTCGACTTCCTTCTTCAGATAATGCGCCCAGCCCTGCGCCAGGTCGAAGCCCATCGCCAGCGGCACCAGCATGACGCGCTTGCCTTTCAGCGCTTGTGCATAGGCAGCGGGGCCCGGATCGTCAGCGGCGAAGGTCGGCGCCACGAAGGCGGTGACGGCAAGCGCCGTGGCCGCCGCCATGAGTGTTCTGATCAGTTTCATGTCTCATCCTCTGGTTCGGTTTTCATTGCCGGCGCATCGTCCCGATCGCACCGGGTACCCCGAGCAAGATGGGCTAGCCCATCTGCTCTAAATGTCGCCCTGCTGCGCGGTCTGTTCGTCACGCGGATTGATGATCCCGTCGACGATGATGGCGCCGAGCAGGATCGCCGCCTTGATCAGGTTCTGGTAGAGCAGCGGAATGTCGATGATGGTCATGGCATTGAGCAGGATGCCGATCAGTGCCGCCCCGACCAGCACGTTGCGCACCCCGCCTCGTCCGCCCGACAGCCCGATACCGCCGATCACCGCCACCAGCACGATGTCGTAAAGCAGCGTCGAATTGACGACACGCGTATTGATCGAATGCAGGCTGGCCGCTGTCAGCAGGCCGGCGACCAGTGCCACGAAAGCGGAGAGCACGTAGCGCAGCACCAGCATTGGCCGCACCGGAATGCCGATGTTGCGCGCCGCGACCGGATTGTCGCCGGCGAAATAGATATAGCGGCCCCATTTGGTGTAGCGCAGGAACAGGAAGAACAGGAAGGCGAGCCCCGCGAAGACGAACACCTCGATCGGAACGTCGAGAAAGCGCAGGCCGCCTAGCAGTTCCACCCAATGGCCCTGCGGCACCGGCACCGCGTCCTGGGTGATCAATTGCGAACGGACATAGCCGAAGACGAAGGAGCCGGTCGCCAGCGTGACGAAGATCGCCGGCACATCGGCATAGGCGACGAGAAAGCCGTTGAGCAGTCCGATGGCGAGCACGCCGGCCAGCACATAGGCGAAGGCCAGCCCATCCGAGGTCCCGGTGTTGAGCAGTTGCAGGTACCAGGCGACCGACATGGCCATGATCGCCACCGCCGACAGGTCAATGCCGCGGCCGATGATGACGACCGCCATGCCTAGCGCCAGAATACCCAGCACCGAGACCGAGCGGACGATGGCGACGAGATTGTTGGGATCGATGAAGCCAGGCAGGCCAATAGCCGCGGCAACGAACAGCACGACGGCTATGGCAAAGACGATGCCTTCCTGGTTCAGGCTCCTGAAGTTCAGCCAGCCAGCCATGTTCATTGTCTGCATTCACCCCGCTGGCAGCGCAGCCACCCCTTGGAGAGAAAGCTAATCGGCCGAGCGCCGCTTCGTCAAATGAATCCGCGTTCAAAACGCGGGCTGGCGGCGAGATTCGCAAAGTGGACGCATTGATTGCCGAATCTGGCGCAATGCCCGGAAACTCCTGCACTTTTGGCAATTGTTTGCGTCATTGTCCGCGCCTGCGGATACACAGCACCAAGCCGAAAGGCGAAGACGGAATTTAACCCTGCGATCGGCGGGAAAATTCGATTTCAGTTTCAGGCAATATGGCCCGAGACCTCGGCGCCGGCGGTCTTCGGCAACACCAGGAAGCGGAACGACGAAACCAGTCCGATGACGCCGATCACCAGGAAGGCTGCTCGAAAATCGACGAGATCGAGCGCCGGCCGGCCTCTCGCGATCTGCGACAGGTTGAGGATCGCCGCCGCCACCGCGACGCCGAACAGCATCGCGACCTGCTGTAGCATCGAGGACAAGGTCGCCGCTGAGCTGCGCTGCCCGGCGGCGATATCGGCGAAGGCCAGCGTGTTGAGCGCGGTGAACTGCATCGAGCGCGTCAGGCCGGCAATCAGCATCAGCGCCACCACCAGCGCTTGCGGCGTCTGCGGCGAGATCGCCGCGCAAGCCATGATCGATGCGGACGCGATGATGCCGTTGAAGACCATCACCGAGCGAAAGCCGAAACGGCGCAACGTCGGCGTCGTCACCGTCTTCATGCCGAGATTGCCGAGAAAATAGGCCAGGATCATCATACCGGCATCCACGGGGCTGAGCCCGAAGCCGACCTGGAACAGAAGCGGCAACAGGAACGGCGTGGCGTTGATCGCCACCCGGAAGATGGTGCCGGCGGCGAGCGTCGAGATGGCGAAGGTCAGCACCTTGAACGAGGAAAGGTCGAGCAGCGGATGCGGCGCGCGACGGAGATGCCGCACTGCTACCCAGCCGACGACGATCCCCGCCGCGATCAGCCCCACCGTCGGCAAGGCGCCATCCTCCGGATGCGCGATGCGCTCGAGACCATAGAGCAGGCAGGCGAGCCCCAGCGACGTCAGGAAAAAACCCGGCCAGTCGAGCGGCTTGGGATCGGCTTCACGGTCATCCGGGATGAAGCGGGCGACCAGCGCCAGCCCGACAATGCCGAGCGGGATGTTGATGAAGAAATTCCAGTGCCAGGAGAGGTAAGTGGTGATGAAGCCACCAAGCACCGGCCCGACGACAGGCGCGAACAGCGCCGGCCAGGTGATCAGCGCCGTGGCGTTGAGCAATTCGGATTTCGACGCGTTGCGCAGCACCAGGATGCGGCCGACCGGCGTCATCAAAGCGCTGCCCAGGCCTTGCACGGCACGGGCAATGACGAATTCGGTCAGGGTCTGCGAAAAACCGCAGGCGAGCGACGCCAGCGTGAACAGCGCGATCGCGACGAGGAAGATGTTCCGTGCACCGAACCGATCGGCGAGCCAGCCCGACAGCGGCACGAACACCGCCATGGTCAGCATGTAGACGGTAATGCCGATGCTCATCGCCACCGCCGGCACGCCGAACGATTCCCCCATCTGCGGCAGTGAGGTCGAGATGATCGTCGAGTCCAGCAGTTGCATGAAGAAGGCGATGGCGACGATCAGCGCCACACGCCGCGAATTCCTGGCTGGGTCGGCTGAAGCTTCGGTCTCGGAAACGGCAGTCATGACGGACCGCTTTGAACAGCATTTGGCCGACGGCGTCCAGACAAGAGCCAACAAACTTTCGTGTCGCGTCGCGGCCTGTTATGGATGAGCGGGGTGGCCGAGGAACAGCGTGCTCATGAAGCCCATCTATATCGACTATCTCAATGCCCTGGACATCGAAGCCCTTGCCATGACTGATGGTGAAATCATCGGCGCGGTCGAGGCCGGGCTCGTTGCGCAAGGCAAGGGCCAGACCGTGATCGAGCCGCGTGTCCACCTCGAACCCGACCCGTCCTTCCATGGCCATTTCAATGTCTTGCGCGGCTACGTGGCGCCGCTCGACGCGGCCGGCGTGAAGATCGTCGGCGACTATGTCGACAACTATCTGCACGGCCTGCCCTCTGAATTCGCTATCCTCAATCTATTCGATCCGCGCACCGGCACGCCACGCGCCATCCTCGACGCCACCGTCATAACCGACATGCGCACCGGCGCCGTCACCGCCATCGGCGCCAAACACCTGGCGCGCAAGAACTCGAAGGTGCTCGCCCATATCGGCGCACGCGGCACCGCCTACTGGAACGTACGCCTGCTCGACCATCTCTTCGATTTCGACGAAATCCGCGTCCATTCGCGCCGACCGGAAAGCCGCGACGGCTTTGCCGCCAAACTCTCCGCCGACCTCGGCAAGCCGGTCAAAGCGGTGGCCGATTGGCAAAGCTGCGTCGAAGGTGCCGACATCGTCGTCGAAGCGTCGCGGCTGCCCGAGCCGCAACCGCTGCTGAGGACAGAATGGATCAAGCCGGCCGCCTTGGTCGTGCCCTATGGCACGATGAGCGCGGTGGAGCTGTCGCTGACCGACATCATGCAGAAGATGGTGGTCGACGATTGGGGCCAGTGCAAGGGCGGCAAGTTCGGCGCGCTGCGTGCGCATGTCGAGACCGGACGGCTGAGCGAAAACACGCTGCATGCCGAACTCGGCCAGATCGCGGCCGGCCTCAAGCCGGGACGGCAGAGTGACGACGAAACAATCCTGTTCTGGCATCGCGGCCTGTCATTGTCCGACATCGCTCTGGGCAAGGCGATGCTGGCCAAGGCACAGGCGCAAAGCATCGGCCAAAGGTTGCGCTTCGCATGAGCGCGCTCGTCCTCACCGGGGCCGGCGTCAGTGTCGGCGATGTCGCCGCCGTCGCCCGCGAAGCGCGCAAGGTGGAGATCGGACCCGATGTTATCGGCAGGCTGGAGAAGGCGCGAAAGGTGCTCGACCAGGCCGCTGCCTCCGGCCAACAGATTTACGGCCTGAACACCGGGCTCGGCGCCAATCTCGGCACATCGGTCGAGGGTGACGCCAGCGCCTTCCAGCGCCGGTTGCTGGAAGGCCGCAGCGGCGCGGTCGGTGAAGCGCTGCCGGTCGAGGCCGTGCGGGCAACCATGCTTGCCCGCCTGACAATGCTGTCGGCCGGCGGGTCCGGCCTTTCGCCGTCAGTCTTTGTCGCTTTGGTCGATACGCTCAATGCCGGCGTCCATCCGGTTATGCCGTCGCTGGGCTCGATCGGCGCCGGCGACCTGGTGCTGATGACCGCGATCGCCCGCCTGCTGATCGGCGAAGGCGAAGCCGAGTATCAGGGAAGGCGCATGCCGGCAGTCAAGGCGCTGATGATGGCCCGCCTCGGCCCCATCGGCCTGGCGCCCAAGGATGGGCTGTCGCTGATCAACGCGTCCGCCGTATCCGCCGGCGGCGGCGCACTTGTGGTCACCGACGCGCTGTCGGCTCTGGCCCAGCAGCAGCAGGCCGGCGCGTTGACCATGGAAGGGATCGGCGCCAACCGCACCGTCCTCGATCCCCGCCTGCACATGGCTAGGTCGGCCGCAGGCCAGCAGGAAGCCGCCAAGGCGCTGCACGATCTTCTCGCCCGCGACGAAGCGCCGGCGCCCACCACCATACAGGACTCGCTGTCGATCCGCTGCATGCCCTCGATTCACGGCGCGCTGATCGAGGCGATCGGTCAGGCAAGACGCGCCGTCGAGATCGAACTCAATGCCGCCGCCGACAACCCGCTGGTTCTGAGCGACGACGAGCTGGTGCTGTCGACCGGTAATTTCCACACGGCGGCGCTGGCGCTTGCCTTCGAGACACTAGGCCTCGCAATCGCGCAATGCGCCGCTGCAAGTGCCGCCCGCTTCATCCAGCTCACCGGCTCGGGCCGCAACGGCTTGCCGAAATATCTGTCGCCAGTCGGAGGCGCATCGGCCGGTTTCGTGCCGCTACAAAAGACGGTGACGTCGATCCTGGCCGCCATCCGCCATAAGGCCAATCCGGTGATGCTCGATTTTCTCCCGGTTTCGGAAGGCGTCGAGGACCACGCCACGCAGACGCCGCTGGCGATATCGAAATGCGCTGATATGATCGCACTGTGGCGCCGGCTGATCGCTTTCGAACTGATGGCAGCGGCGCAGGCAATCGATCTGCGTGAAGGGTTGACGCTGGCCCCACGCACATCGGCTGTCCACATGGCGATACGCGCGCTCGTTCTGACGCTGAAGGATGACCGGCCGCTCGGCGTCGATGCGGAAGCACTCCACGCCGCACTTGCCGGCAATGCGTGGCAGCCGGCCTTATCTCCGGCCGACCTTGTCAAGGAACAGGCGTAGCTCGGCGGGGTCCATGTGCACGATGTGCCTGTCCTCGGGATAGGCGCCGCTGTTGACGTCGGCGACATATTCGGAGAACGCCGCCACCCGCTCCGCCTGCAGCCGGTCATACTCGGCGGCGAAGTTGCGATAGACCTTGGAGTGGCGGGGCATGTGGCCCCTGTTCTGGCCAAGGATGTCGTCGGCGAACAGATATTGCGCATCGCAGCCCGTGCCCGCGCCCATCGACAGCATGATCAGCGAGGTGCGCTCCGAGATCGCCTTGGCGACCTCGACCGGGACGACCTCGATCTCGGCACCGATGGCGCCGGCCGCCTCCAGTTGCTGCACCGCCTCGAAGACCTGCATCGCCGTGTCGGCGGACTTGCCGACCGCCTTGAAACCGCCGGTCCAGGTCGCGCGGGAAGGAATGAGGCCGACATGGCCGATGACGGGAATGGCATCGTCCGCCATCCGCTTGATGGTTGCGTAGCCCGCGCTGCAATAGACCGCGTCGGCGCTTGCCTTATAGAGCCGGAAGGCCCAGCGGACGAAATCATCCGCGGTGCCGATTTCGAAGAAATTGTCGCCCGGCATGGTGAACAGGCTGGGTGCCGCGTCGCGGTATTGCGGGTTGAGCACCAGTTCGGGAGGCACCGAGACAATGTCGACCCCTGCCCGTTCGGCGGCTTCCGCCTCGTCCAGTGTCAGCACGCGCAGCATGGTCAGCTGCCGCTTGCCCTTCATGGCGCGCAAATCGGCGACGGTCGGTCTCTTTCGGCTCATTAAAACGTCCCTCTGTTGGTTACCATCGCGATGCCGATCGGTTGATCCGCTTCAGATCTGGATCATCACCTTACCGGCCTCGACCTTCACCGGATAGGTCGCGAGGTTGACACAGACCGGTGCGCCCTTGGCCTGGCCAGTCTTGTAGTTGAAGCGGCCATTGTGCTTGGGGCATTCGATGATGTCGTCCATCACCAGCCCATCGGCCAGATGCGCCTTTTCATGCGTGCAAAAACCATCGGTGGCGAAGAATTCGTCGTCCGGGGAGCGATAGATCGCGAAGGTCCGCCCATCATGGTCGAAGCGGATGACATCCTCTTCCTCGACATCGTCCACCGCGCACGCCTCTACCCAATCCGCCATCTCAATCTCCTGCAACCGTTCGCGATCGCTATTCGGCCGCCGCCGACATATCGACCTCGTGGAACTCGCCGCGATAGGGCCTGGCCGTCGGCGGCAATTCGCGCTTGAGGTAGTAATCCTCATATTTCAGCTGCCTGAGCAGAACCGGCCAGACCTCGCGGTAGGCATGCCAAATCGACGGGTTCGGCTCGGGCAGATCATGCTTGATCAGTTCATGCAGTCTCGGCAGTGCATGATACGGCACCATCGGGAACATGTGGTGCTCCACATGGTAGTTCATGTTCCAGTAGATGAACCGGCTGATCGGGTTCATGTGGACCGTGCGGGTGTTGAGCCGGTGGTCGCCGACATTGTCGGCC